>JASMMN010000023.1 GCA_030748155.1 Phycisphaerales bacterium | reverse complement strand
GTCCACCGACGAAGACATGTGAGGTCCGCTCAAGCACCTGACGAGCCAGTGAGATCGGATTGCGAACCGTCCGAAGCCCGCACGCCGCCCCTGCCCGCCCGCTCGCTCCATCCATGATCGAAGCCTCGAGTTCATGCGCCCCCGCAGCCGTCAGTACAGATCCCCGCCCCGCCTGAAACAGTTCGCACTCCTCAAGCGCCACCGCCGCCTGCTCCGCCACATCGAGCGCTGCGGCGCCCTCCCGCAGCATCCCAGCCCCTACCTCGGTGAACTCCGGCAACGCCGCCTCTACCGCCACGCGATGCGACTCCGTCAACGACTCCAAAATCGCACCAGCCCCCCCATGAATCGCAATCGCCCAGCCCATGCCACCCTATCGGCCGCTTCTGGACACGCACCCCAACGCCCAACCGGCCTCCGGGATACCGACCCGCAGTCACGGTATCTCCCTGTGCCAGAACAAGTTGGAAAGTGATTTTTTTGTAAGTCTTGTTGTGATAAGTAGATGCGGTGGCCAGCAGTCCATCTACTGCGTGGCCTTGAGGGAAATCACACGACTGAGCCGGCGATAGGGAGTCGGATCGGCATCTTGGAAGAGTGGGTTCACAGGGGCAGCAATGGCCCAACCTTCCGCCTCGTCTTCTGCTTGGTTTCCGGACTGCCGCATCACGACGACTTCGACCTCGCGGCCCGCCGCAGCATCGAGTGCGGACCTCGCAGCGGCTTCGTCTGAAATGCCCCGTCCATCGATCGACACCAAGATGTCCCGCCGCTGAACCCCGATCGCTGCAGCGAGGGTATCTGGAATGATGTGGTCTACCCGTGCGCCACGAGGTGGAACTGGTTTCCCGGGATTCCGCAGCCGCCATCGGTCCACCGCCGACTTCATCTTTGGGCAAATGGCCACATCGGCGAGTCCCCGAAATGTCCGCATCTCTTCGGCGAAATACACACCAAGATCCGGCGGCCACGATCGCTTTGCCCAAAGCCGGCATTTGATGATGTAGGGATCCACCCACACATCGATCGTTCCCGGGCCCCATCCGATACGAGTTACATCGCCGTCGAAGTTTGCAGTGCCATCGACGCGAATCGACTCCGTCTTCAGCATCGGAACCTGTGTCTCAATTGTCCTCTGGTAGGGAGGCGGATCCCGAATCTCCACCACCACCACACTGGCCCCGTGCTGCGATGCCAACAACACTGCCTGCGGCTCCTTCTGCCCAGAACCAAGAGACATCGACCGCCCAATGGGCACCAGCCCTTTGTTCAGATATCGATCAAACCGCTCCATCTCGACATCTATGACGTCCCCGATACGAACCCCCGTGGTATCCAACATCACCACTTCTGCGACATCAGCCCGCTCCACACCGAAGATCACCCGCCCTGCAACATCTCCTCCGGGCAACGTGTGCTTGAAATTCTGAGATAACGTTGGTGTACAGCCACTCAAAGTCAACAACGTGAAAAGCAGCACCGAGCACACACCCGGATGTCGAATCATCCCAGCCATTATCAGCACCATAGCCGCCGCAGCATCGATAGCGGATTATCAGCATTCCGACCTGAAATACCCGGCCCGCTGATCGATACCAAAATGGCCGCCATGAATTCCTGATCGCTGCGACGGCGCTGTCCAGTGTCGGAAATCGTGTGGGCCGCGAAGTGACTGCTGAACCACACGAATGATGGTCGGCAGGACGATGCGTACTCGTCAACGACAGCACGTCCGATACCGCGGGCAGGACACAAGGTGGTCGTTGACCATGCCGACCGCCTGCATGAATGCGTAGCAGACGGTTGGGCCGGTCCACTTGAATCCGAGTGATTTGAGTTCCTGGGACATGGCATCACCCTCGATGCTGCGGGCCGGGATCTGATCATCGCGTTTCCATCTGTTCACCATGGTCTTGTTGTTCACATGCCCCCACAGCAGGTCGGAGAACGACTGGCCCTGCTCTTGAAGATGGACGAACAACTTGGCGTTGTTGACAGCCGCCTCCACCTTCGTGCGATTTCGAATAATGGTGGCATCCTGCAACACCCGCCCGATGCGATTGACCGTCCAGCGGGCGAGTTTCTCGGGCTCTTGCAGTTGCAGCCGCTTCACCATGGCATCCCGCTTGCGAAGTACAACCAGCCATGACAACCCGGACTGGAAGGTGTCCAATGTCAGTTTCTCAAAAAGCAGCACATCATCCAGTACCGGTACGCCCCACTCCTCATCGTGGTAGGCGACATATTGCGGGTCGGTGCCGCACCACGGGCATCTGGCTGACTCATCGCGTCTTGGCATCTGGGGCGATTGTATCCGGCTGCTCACGGTACGCTGTCCGTCCATGTTGTCCATCCACGAACTTCGGAAGTCCTATGGGAACACACCGGTGCTGCGAGGAGTTTCGTTGCAAGTGAAGCCCGGGGAGATCGTCGGGTTGGCCGGGCCAAATGGGGCCGGGAAGACAACGCTGTTCAAGTGTATTGTCGGTGTTGTCCACGCTGATTCAGGGTCGATCCATGTTGACCACATGGATGCCATCGCCCATCCACTAAAGGCTCGGAAACTCATTGGGTACGCGCCGAGCGAAACGGCGTTGTATCACCAATTCCGAGCGAGCGAACTACTCGACTTTGCGATCGGGTTTCATCCGCAAGCAGATCGATCGCTCGGGCGGTCGCTGCTGGATGAACTGGGCGTACCGAGGCGTCGCCGCGTCGGAGCCTTGAGCCATGGCATGAAACGCAAGGTGCTGCTGGCGCAGGCGATCGCAAGCGGCGCGCCGCTGTTGATCATGGATGAGCCCATGGAGGCCTTTGATCCGGCAGCGCGCGGTGTTGCCATCTCATTGCTGCGGGAGGCTTCAGCCGCAGGGCGAGCCGTGTTGTGCTCATCTCACGATCTGACAAGTATCGAGCGGTTGTGTAACCGGGTGGTGTTTCTGCATGGTGGTTCGGTGCTGCGACAGGGACCGACCGGCACACTGCTCGCGGAAGCCGGGCGGCTGGTGCATGTGACGCTTCGAACCCCGGTTGACGGGGTATCGCTTCCGGAACGAAATGGTTGGTGTTGGTCTGGTAGCGACAGGAAATGGACGCTGATCCACGAAGGTTCGCCTGAAGATGTACTGACTGCAATTGCAGACCTGCCCATTGCCTCCGTCCGAATCGGTGAAGGCTCACTCGACGAGATTTTTGCCGCCTTGTATGCGGAGCCACAGTCGTGAGTCTCTGGAAGCAGTTTCTTCGGCAGAGTTGGTGGATTGCCGTTGGCTATTTCATCATTCTCGAAGCGGCGCTCGTTGCTGCCATCCTGTACTGGCCTAGGTTCCGCGACAACATGCCCGCCATCACGAAGTTGGTTCCATTTCGGGCGATTCAAGATCTCCTCGCATCAATGGAGCATGCCGGATACTGGCCATACCTCGCCGTACAGCAGTGGTTCAAAGGATGCAGCCTGTTTGGAGTGGCCGCCATCGCCTTCATCGGCAGCGGCATCATCGCTCGGGAGCAGGATCAACGCACTGCAGAGTTCCTGCTCTCACGGCCGGTGTCGCGGCGGCGAGTGCTGCTGGTGCGACATCTGGTACTCAGTCTGCTGATCACACTGCCGGTCTTTCTCAGTTCGATCTCGGCGGTCTGGATCAGCAGAGGCGTGGGCGAGTATGTCGGTTGGGGTGAGGTGCTGGTGTCCTCACTATTCATGAGCCTGTTCTTGTGGTCGCTTGTATCATTCACCACGCTCGTTTCTACGTGGTCCACACATCAACTCACTGCAGGGGCGGTAGTTGTGGGAGTGGTCCTTGCCTCTTTCGCCATGTATCTCGTGGAAGGCATCAACCAGTGGAGTCCGTTTGCACTCGTTGATGTGCGGGTATTCATGGCCATTCACGATGGGGTATATCCGTGGTGGGCTGCTGGCGGATTCGTACTTGCGTCGCTGACCATGCTGCACTTCGCCGATCGTCACCTCGCCCACCGCGACTTTTGAGTTTCCCGTAGGCTGCCCGCCATGCGGGCACTCTTGGGAAGCGGTGGCATTCGAACAGAAGAACGACTGGCACTGTACATCAAAGAGATGCAGCGACATTTCGGTGATGTCAAGCAAATACTGTTCATCCCGTGGGCGCTTGATGATCATGACGCATACATGGCGCTGATGAACGAACGTGGACTCAATGCGGGGTATGAACTTGTCGGCATCCACAAATTCGACGATCCAGTAGCGGCCATCAACACCGTTGATGCCATTTCGGTGGGCGGAGGCAATACGTTTCGGCTCGTCTGGGAGTTGCAGCGAAGCGGTGTCATGGCGGCTATTCGGAACCGGGTCATTGACGATGAGATCCCGTACATGGGTGTCAGTGCCGGCACCAATATCGCATGCCCTACGCTTCAAACCACAAACGACATGCCGATTGTACGCCCCGAATCGTTCGCCACGCTCAGGCTCGTCCCGTTCCAAATCAACGCGCATTACTTCGAGGGCTCGACATGGGTACGACTTGATGATGGTTCGTATATCGAACACTATGGAGAAACGAGGAGCGATCGATTGCGGGAGTATCACGAGGTAAACGACCTTCCGGTCATCGGCCTCCGTGAAGGGTCGTATCTCCGATGCACGGATGACACCGTTGAACTTGTCGGCAACCCGGCAAGAGTCTTCGTCTCCGGTCGAGAGGCCGAGGATGTGAACCCCGGCGAGAACCTTGTTGCGCGGCTCTCTTGGCACGATCAATGCTGACACCGTGGTCTGTTGTTGAACGTCCCCACATCTGTTCTCATACGCCAATGCGACCATGTTTCGCCGCCGCCGCCGCCCTCCTTGTAGCGACTACAGGCTGCAAAGTCGGCCCTGACTACGTATCACCTGAGATGGGCCTTCCGGATCAGTATGCCTGGACCGATGCTGCGGAGCAGAGACCACCGGCTGAACCGGCAATCTGGTGGCAGCGTTTCCACGATCCGGTGCTCGACAACTTGATCACAATTGCGACTGCCAATAACTTCGACCTTCGCGTAACCGTTGAACGCATTGACCAGTATCGGGCGCAGTACGGGATCGCGTCGGCAGACTTGTATCCGGACATTGGTATGCTGGCGACTTACAGCAGGAATCGAATTCCCGGTGCAGACCCCACCAGTGTCGGTCCAGCCTTCGGAGGTACTCCGTACAACTCGTGGCAAGTTGGTCTTGATGCATCGTGGGAAATCGATCTGTTTGGGCGAATCTCACGAGGCATTGAGGCCTCGGTAGGAGATCTTCAAGCATCCGTTGAAGACTGGCGATATGCCTTGGTGACGCTTCGCGCAGAAGTCGCCTCTTCCTACATCTCCATTCGTACCCTGCAAGCGCGACTGAATGTTGCAGACCAGAACATTCAGGCGCAGCATCGCTTTGTCATGCTTGTGGAGCAGCAACTTGCTGCCGGCACCACGACAGTATCCAAACTCGCTCAGGCAAAGGCTCAACTCGCAGAATCGGAGTCGCTCATCCCGCAACTCGGCACATCGATAGCGAGCGAAATGTCCAATCTGGCTCTGCTTCTTGGAACCACTCCCGGATCGTTGAGCATCCTCATTCCTGAATCGGGTCAGATTCCCGATGTGCCATCCGAACTCGCGGTGGGTATCCCGGCTGATCTCTTGCGACGACGACCAGACATCCGATCAGCCGAGCGATCGCTTGCGGCCGCGACGGCGCGAATCGGACAAGCAACCGCGAATCTCTACCCCAAACTCACTCTTACTGGACAGTTCGGATTCGGCGCATCGAATTTCTCGGATCTCTTCCAATGGGCCAGTAGATCCTATGCCGCTGGGCCCGGCTTTACGTGGGACATCTTCAATGGAGGAAGGCTCAGATCGGTAGTCAACCAACAGGAAGCACTCACGCGGCAGGCGCTGCTTCTTTATGAAAGGACTGTCCTGCAGGCGATCGGCGAAGTGGAGAGTGGACTGATTGGTTTCGCGCTCACTGTAGATCAACGGGAAACTCTCACCGATGCGACGCAAGAAGCTCAACTTGCCTACGACCTGTCGTTGCAACAGTATGAACACGGCACTACGGACTTTCTGACCGTAATTGCAGTACAGCGGGATCTACTGGAAGTTGAAGACTCGCTTATGCAAGCACGCGGGCTGTGCGCAGAGACGATGGTGGAGCTGTACCGCGCGCTCGGCGGAGGTTGGACCAGCGGAAGTCTTCCCGTACTCACCTCGGAATCCAAGGAATCCTCTTCATGATGTATCGATCTGCATCGCTTGTGCTGGTGGTGCTGCTGACCCCGGCGTGCAATGACAGTACTCCAAGTAGTTCTTCTGCGGCAGCGCCAGTTGTCCCGGTCACAACAACCAAAGCGGCGACTGGCGACTTCCCGGTCAAACGAACCTATCCAGCCATTGCCTCGCCGGTCTGGCAGGTCGAGATCGTTGCTCGCGTCGAGGGGTGGCTTGAAACACGCAATGTCAAACAGGGATCGCTGGTAGAAGAGGGCGAGTTGTTGTTCGTCATCCAGCAGACACCATTTGAGGCGAGTCTTCTGGTGGCTCAGGCGACACTTGCGGAAGCGCAGGCACAGGCGATGCTCGCCCAGATCATCGTGGAACGCAACACCCCGCTGGTGGCGTCCGGAGCAGTTGCCAAGGAAGAATACGACCAGTACGAAGCCAATCTCGCGGTCGCCAAAGCCCAAGTACAGTCGGCCGAGGCACAGGTCGTACAAGCGGAACTCGATCTGTCGTATACCGAGATTCGAGCACCCATCGCGGGTCGTATCGGTGCTACATCGATCGATCCCGGCACACTGGTGGTGCCGGGTACAGAAGCTGCCACGCTGTGCACACTCGTGTCCGCCAACCCGATTCGGATCAACTTCGCCCCGAGTGCCAACGAATTCCCGGAATATCTCGCCAAGTGGACCGCCGATCAGCCGCTCCACGCGAAAATCACTATCCCACGGAAGAAGTCGTGGACTCGCGAAGGAACGATCACGTTCGTCGACAACACAGCGAACCCCGACACGAGCCTCATTCGCATGTGGACCGATGTCGACAACACCGGCTATGAGTTGCTTCCCGGGCAGTACTGCGAAACAACGATCACGATGGACATACTCAAGGATGTTGTAACCATCCCTTCCGAGGCGTTGGTTTCACTCGCAAGCAACACATATGTCTGGAAGGTCGCAAGCGACAATACCGTCCAGGAAACCAAGGTCGTTGTCCAAATGCAACAGGATGGCACAGCAGTTCTCAAGTCGGGCCTGAGCGAGGGCGACCGCATTGTCCGAGGTGGTGTCGGGAAGATTCGATTCAATGGAACCACGATCACAGAAGCGCCGCCCCCCAAAGCACCTGGCACGCCTCCGTCTGACATGAAGAAATCTGGAAACCCATCGACTTCCGGCGAGGCGAAGAAGACCGACGGATGATTGATTTCTTCATCAAACGACCGATCTTCGCGACGGTCATCTCGTTGATCATCACCCTTGCGGGCGCGGTCTCGATGCGAGTGCTTCCGATCGCCCAGTACCCGCAGGTCGCGCCTCCGCAAGTCACTGTGAACTCCAATTACAACGGTGCCTCTGCTGCTACGGTTTCCAACGTCGTTACTCGGCTCGTCGAAGAGCAGATCAACGGTGTCGAAGGCATGATCTACATGTCATCGTCCAGTACGAATGACGGCATTTCCAACATTGTTGTGACGTTTGAAGTCGGCTATGACCAGAACATCGGTGCCGTTGATGTCCAGAACCGTGTGCAGCAGGCCGAAGCCAGATTGCCTGAGGAGGTGCAGCGAACCGGTGTCACAGTCACCAAACAGTCAACACAGATGACGGCAGTGGTTTCCTTGCTCTCGCCTGACGGGCGATATGACAGTGCATACCTGAGCAACTACGCCGACATCCACATCACCGATCCACTCAAACGGGTTGCGGGCGTCGGCCAAGTCACCAACTTCGGCCTACGTCAGTATGCCATGCGGATCTGGATGAATCTGGATCTCATGGCGACCTATCGCATTGCCACTGAAGACATCATTTCAGCGATCAGTAATCAGAATCAGCAGGTCGCCGCAGGCGCTGTGGGTGTGCCGCCGCTCGACGAAAGCCCGGCATTCAAACTACAGATCAACACGCTCGGTCGCCTCGTGACTGCGGAGCAGTTTGGAGACATCATCCTCCGCGCATCGCCCGGGCAGGTGGTTCGACTCAAGGACGTTGCGAAAGTTGAACTCGGCGCCGCCTCCTATGTCAGTGACAGCATGCAGAATGGACAGCCCGCAGCGCAATTGGGAGTATTCCAGTTATCGACCGCCAATGCGCTGAATGTCGTCAATGGCATTCAAGAGACGATGGAGCAACTTGAGGAAGATCTCCCGAATGGCATGACCTGGATGCTCAGTTACAGCGCCACTGATTTCATCATGGCGTCGATCACCGATCTCATCTGGACAATTCTTGAGGCGGTCGGGCTTGTCGTGCTTGTCATCTTCATCTTCCTCCAATCAGTCCGCGCGACACTCATACCCGTGATTGCCATCCCGGTGTCAATCATCGGTGCCTTCGCGATCATGCTCATGTTCGACTTCAGCATCAACATGCTGACCCTTCTCGGCCTTGTCCTTGCGGTCGGTTTGGTTGTTGATGATGCAATCGTCGTAGTGGAAAACGTCGAACGCGGAATGAAAGAGGCCGATGATGACGTCACTGTTCATGAGATCACATCAAATTCGATGCGTGAGGTACGGGGTCCAATCGTGGCGACAACCCTCGTGCTTCTCGCGGTGTTTGTGCCCGCCGCGATGATGCCCGGAATCACAGGACAACTCTATAACCAGTTTGCGCTCACCATCGCCTTCTCGGTCATTCTGTCAAGTATCGTGTCGCTGACGCTGACTCCCGCAATGTGCGCTCTGATTCTCAAGAGAAGGATGGGAGGCAGATTCCTCAAGAAGCTGTTCACTCCCGTCAACGTGTCTATTTCCTGGATGACACGCATCTATGCAATCATCGTTCGAGGATTCAGTCGCGTGGCATGGATTGCTGTCATCATCCTCGGCGGCGTACTGGTCCTCGCGTTCGGGCTTCTCTCCATGACACCAACGGGATTTGTGCCGGACGAGGATCAGGGCTACCTCTTCGTTTCCGTGCAACTTCCTTCGGGATCGTCACTGGAACGAACACTTGAAATCGAAAAACAGGTGTATGACATCTGTAGCGAGATCCCGGAAATCGAAGATGTCATCGAAATCGCCGGGTTTGACTTCATCTCCAGTATCAGCCAGATCAACTCGGGGTTCATGGTGCCCAGCCTGAAACCATGGGACGAACGCACCGGAGATGGGCAGAGTGCTGCCGCAATCGAAGTGAAACTGAATGAGCGATTTGCCCTCATTCCCGGCGCGGTTGTCTTTGCAATCAATCCGCCCGCCATCCAAGGGCTTGGCTCGGTCGGCGGATTCGACCTGCGATTGCAGGACCTCAGTGACCTCGGCATGGACGCACTGAATGATGCGGCGAAGAAGGTGCTGTATATCGCAAATTTCGAAGAGCCCGCAAAGACGTATTTGTCGCAGGTGTACACAACATTCCAAAGTGATGTTCCGCAACTGTGGCTTGACATCGATCGAACCAAAGTTGAGGCGTCCAATGTAGACGTCAGTTCCCTCTTTACAGCAATGCAAGCAGCACTCGGCTCGTACTACATCAACGACTTCAACCGGTTTGGTCGGGTATATCAGGTGATGATCCAAGCAGATGCTGAGTATCGAACGGAACCGGAAGACATCGTAAATGTTCGAATTCCGACCCGCGACGGCACCATGGTTCCGCTCGGATCATTTGCCACAATCAGCCGTATTACCGGCCCGAACAATATTCCCCACTACAACATCTACAACTCCATACCAATCAATGGTAGCGCCGCTTCGGGATACAGCAGCGGAACAGCCATCACCGTCATGGAGCGAATTCTGCAGAAGGTACTTCCAGATGGCATCGGCTATGAATGGTCTGGACTGACATATCAGGAGATCAAGGCAGGTGACCTTGCACCATATGTTTTTGCGCTCGCTTTGATTGCAGTCTTTCTGTTCCTAGCGGCGCAATATGAGAGTTGGTCGCTGCCCATTCTCATCCTGATGGCTGTGCCACCGGGTATCCTCGGCGCGCTTGGACTCCTCATGATCCGTGGATATCCGTTGGACGTGTACGGTCAAATCGGTCTGGTCATGCTCATCGGCCTCGCGGCAAAGAACTCCATCTTGCTCGTCGAGTTCGCCAAGGACCATCGCGAGAAGGGCGCTGGCATTGTGGACGCGGCTGTCATCGCAGCAACCCTTCGCCTCCGTCCCATCCTCATGACTGCCCTCGCCTTCGGCATCGGTGTGCTGCCCCTCGTCCTCGCCACAGGGGCTGGAGCCATGTGCAATCGCTCGATCGGCACCACTGTCTTTGGTGGCATTCTCGTCGCCACCTTCATCACTCTTCTGTTGGTTCCCACACTCTACGTCGTAGTCGAATCCATTCGCCATAAGTTCGGCTTCGGCAAGACCGCCCCCGAGCCCGAAGATTGACTCGCGGTCACTTGAGTTGCTTGTGCAGCCACATTTGTTGCGATGTGTAGTTGAAGGCCATTGCAAGTACAAAGAGACGAGGTGCCTTGCGGTCAGCGAAGGCCCAGCTGGTCGAGGAGAAAGGCGTCTTCCCAAGCAATCTCTCGGTAGCGGCCGTAACGGCCGCTGGCACCGCCGTGGCCGGCGCCCATGTTGGTGCGTTGGAGGATTGGGGATTCGGCCGGGTTTGAGGTGGTGTGGTCGCGGAGTTTGGCGACCCACTTGGTGGGTTCCCAGTATTGGACGCGAGGGTCGTTCAAGCCAGCGGTGACCAGGATGGCGGGGTAGGGCTTGGGGGCGACATTGTCGTATGGGGAGTAGGAGAGCATGGTCTTGTAGAAGCCTGCGTCCATGGGGTTCCCCCACTCTTCGTACTCACCGACGGTGAGC
>JASMMN010000022.1 GCA_030748155.1 Phycisphaerales bacterium | reverse complement strand
GAGCGTGCTTGGTTGCGGTTGCAGGGACAATGCCCGCGGTACATGGAATCGATACTCACCTGTCAGGTTGACGACATTGTCACCCGCAGCAATTGAAACCGGGTAGCCACGGTTGGTTCCAGGACCTCCAGCCACGGCTTGGAACTGAGGCATCAAACGGTTTCCGAAAGCAAACTGGCCGGATACGCCAAGAAAGGCCTCGTGCGCCAGCGTGGATGAACCGGCGGTACTGGGATCGGACCAGGCGTCGTAGTTGAAGAGTGGCTCGAGATAGGCCGAGAAGGAACCGGACCAATTGAGCCTCGCCCACAAATTGGCGATATTCGGCCGATTTGTCACGACGCCGAGCCGGGCAAGTTGTGCATCATCGTGCGAAAGCACATTGCCCTCAACGCCAACGGAAGCTCTCAGACTCGACCACTCGCCATCACGTTCTACCTGCAGCATTCCATATGGGATGGCAAATGACGCTTCCTCTTGACCCATCCAAAAGAGGATGTTGTTCTCGATGCCGAGGTGCTGCAATCGTCCGCCGCCAACGACATCAACAAACAGGGGCCCATCTTGGTAGGCATTCAATCGCAATTCGGCACCGCCGGACCAAGAGAAACCTGTAAAGGCATTCGGAATCGCCACGACGCCAAACTGGTCGGCGAAGTATTGGCTCCATGAGCCGTTCACGCCCCATCGCAACCGGCCATCCAAGCCAAGCGGTGCCTCATAACTACCCAGCACCGCATTGGTATCGCTGAAGTTGGACGTCACATATTGGAACGACAAAATGTCGTCATTGTCGGTCAACTGCGAAGTGTAGTAACCGAGGCGTTGCCTCATATACCCCTCGGCCTTCGTTCCCGTATTCCCATACTCGTACCAGATGGTCCACGGCTTCGCCTCTGAAACCATGTAGTCCAGAGTCACACCACCAGGAAGTGGAGACACCGTGTCGCTGTCGAAAGCTTCCGCCGCGACCGGAGCCTCAACATCAAATGGAGCCATCTCGGTTGACCAGTCCATGGGTCCATCACTGTCGGGACCAACAAGCGTTCCCATGCTTCCTGTCCACCGAATATCGCGTCCGGGATGGCGGCTGAGGCGGTGAAGATAGTCCTCAACCTGCCCCCGCTTGATGAGATCACCCTCGCCACCATCCTCAGCAGCGGCAAGCGGTGATCCCTCCGCAATACGCCGATGGGCGGGGTGGTTCATACGATCTTCGTCTGGGATGCGGTCGCCCGAAGCGCTTGTCTGGATCTCGGCCACTCTGGCAACCGTTGTCACCAAGGTCAACTCGGTACCACCATCTCGAAGGTCACGACCGGGAGTTTCACCACCACCGGAAATCTGGCCCGCCAGTGGTTGTACCGTGACACCCATCAAGTCTTGACTCGTCAAGTAGGCGACAATGGCGCGCTCAATTGCCAGCAGCGCCGTCTGCTCATACAACATCGGACCACCATCATTGAGTTGGCCAAGTGTTGTTTGGATCGTATTGCCGCCATTCGGCGGTACAAAGCCCGTGGAATCAACACCAAGCTCCAAGGGCAGATGTTCGAACGACGCCGCCGGGGGCAGTTCGGAATGATCCAGTGAGTACATGACATCAAACGGCCAGACCACGTAGTAGTAGGTGTCACCAGACGCGTGGTCCTGCTCGGCCAATGCTGGGAAGTCAACATCGCGAGGGGGCGGATGAAGCCGGATGGCAAGCACGGACCGATCCCCGATCGTTTCGATTGCATCGGTGACCAGCGTTCCACTCATGCCCAATTCGGCAAGTCGGTCCTCCACAGCGTGCCGAACCGCACGCGTGGCGGATGGACGCCATGGACGCGAGGGGAATGTCGCCAGATCCGTGACCAGACTTGACAGTTCACCCGTATCGCCCCATCCCGCTTGCACATCACCATCGACAAGGCGAAGTCGAACGGTTGTCAGTTCGAATGGAGTTTCTGGATTTCCCCTGCCCGTCACGCCCTCTGCCCAGTGAATGGACACCCCATCGATCTGTGGGGCCAGCGCCGGGCGATCGAGTGGTTTCGGGACCGATTCCTCCTCGATTGACGCTTCAATCGTCGAGCTGGGAGGGATGGTGGCCCGCAACGGCACATCTGGAACAAGGGGTTGGGGCGCGGCGATGCGCCCGTCGGAAACGGTTGACGTGTCGGCTCCCTCACGGGACATGACCGTCACGATGTACTCCAACACCACGCCGCCCGCCGCCGCAGGTTTGGTGTCGGTGCTGACAACTGCCCATACATCGGCTCCAAGGGAGTCGGTCGCCTGGCGGATCCCTTCGGTCAACGCATCGATTGCGGCCGGAGACCAACGAAGTCCAGGTTCGTACCGAAGACGGCCGAGTTCGGCATGCCCACCCGGCTCGGCAGTCACTTTTTCACCACGAATCGCGACGGGCAACTCCAGCGAGTCAAGGAAGGCTCGCGTGGACGGGAGGTACTGCATGTCTCCCTCCCACCGCAACTCAATACCAGACACCATCGTGGCCGGCGTCGCTGACTGCCGCAGAGGAATGAGATTCGATGGAATACCCACATTCGGGGAGAGGCCCGGAAGAGGCAACTCAGCAATCAACCAGACGGCATAGCGAGAATTCTTTCCGCTTGATTCCTGCTGTAAGAACGCCTTCACGGTCCCCCCGAGCAGGCCACCTTGTGCGAGTTCACGCTGTATTTCCGTTGCCAGCGACTCGATGGCGCTGGCATCGATTCGGACCAAACCCTGCCGATCCAATGCGGCCAGATCTGTTCGCACACCTGGTGCCCCCGGTACCTTCACGGCATATCCGCGTGCAGTCCGGCCCAATGCCGTCGGCGTCCGCCGAAGATCGTTCAGTGAGGGTAGATCTGGGCCAAGCTGCTTCCAAACAAGTTCAAAGCGATCAACCGTATAGATGGTCTCGCCCGCGAACCCTGCGGTCAATGGCATAAGAACAGCCAACGCCGCAGCAGCGATACGCCAAACCCTCGGAACCACACACGTCAAACTCATTTCCTGCGTTCCCTGCGGTACTCGCCAAGTGAAACCGCCCCATGCGGAGCACAACCCATCCCCCACAATCCGCTCAGGATCTCAGCAGATTCTCCCCGCGTCAAGGCGATCGGGACCCGAACAGCCCGACCGACCGCAAAGAAATGGCATCCAGAATCGGATGTTTGCTGAATCAGCCGCCTGGTTGGATCGACTTGTCTTGTACGGGCCG
>JASMMN010000021.1 GCA_030748155.1 Phycisphaerales bacterium | reverse complement strand
GACCCCGGTGGTGGATGGGTGTGGGAGTCGGCGTCGCGGGGTGGGGGGGGCGGATGATCCCGGGGGGGGGGTGGCAACTGGGGTGGTTCGACTTGGGACATCAGGTCTCGGAGTTCCTCGGCGTCGACTTCGGCCTTCATGGACTCCAGCTCATCACGGCGCAGGTCGAATTGGTCCTCCCAGGTGGAATCCAGATCAGGCGGCGGGGCATCCGGGGTATCTGGGGCATCTGGGGCATCTGGGGTATCCGGGGTATCCGGGGGCTCCATGGGGGTTCGACTTGCCGCGAGATCGTCGAGGATGGTGCGGAGGAACTGCTCGGAATTCAAGTTCTTGCAGCGGCGTCGTTTGGCAGCCCTTCTGAGGCGGTTGTCCGAGGAGACGATCGTCATCTGGCGAGGGTCCGTGGAACGCTCGATGAGGTCCTCGATGATGTCATCTGCCTCTTTGTCTGTTCCGGACCAGATGACGTGGATCGCTGGAGGAACCCCTTCAGGGCGGTCTTGAACAGGACCATCGCAGGCCAGGGTGATGTGGCTTCGGCCCCAGCGGGTCGCCAGCATGAGGCGGCCGAGGCCTGCGAGCCCCAATCCAGCCAATCCCGGGGGGAGAATCCCCTGCACGTGGAGCACATTCCAGGCGTCAACCACGACTCGCATGATTCGCACGGTACACGACTTCCTTGCCTTGCCAGAAGGGGCCATTTCCGCTCTAATACGCGGCTCGATTGTCCCCTGAGGAGCGTCCATACACCCATGGCTATTCGGATCAAATCCAGACACGGCGAGTCCGTCAACCAGATGCTTCGCCGCTTTAAGAAGCTCTGTGAGAAGGAGGGGCTGACGAAGGACGTGAAGCGGAAGCAATACTTTGAGAAGCCCTCCGAGCGACGCCGCCGCGCCATGCGAAAGGCGATCGCCCGGGTGGCCCGGATGAACGATCCACAACCGCAGCCTCGCCCCAGTGGCGGCCGCGGCGGTTCCCGTAATGGCGGCGGCGGTGGCGGTGGCGGTGGCGGCGGCGGGGGTCGCAGCGGCGGTGGCGGCGGTCGCGGCCGCTGAGTTTCTATTCATGATCCTGACATGCGGCGGTTCTTCGGGAACCGCGCCATTCAAGTACAACACAACCGGACCAGATTTCGATGCGAGATTGGCGTTTGTTCTCCTGAGCAGCCTTCGACGCACCGCATGAGGAGTGATATTCGTGAGTACGTTGCTGATTTCCACTGTTGAGGCCGAGGGTGTTCAGGCCATTATCGAGCACGCTTGGGTCTGGTTCATTGCGCCGATTGGTGCACTCCTTGCCTTGTTCGCGGCATTTGTATTCAGCCGCAACGTCATGAGCAAGAGTGAGGGTGAGCCGGAAATGATTCGGATTGCCGAGGCGGTCCGGCAAGGCGCCATGGCCTATCTCAAGCGTCAGTACAAGGTCGTTGTCTTTGTCTTCGTTGTGCTCATCGGCATTCTTGTGATGCTCGGTTGGCTCGGTATTCAGCCCAAGGCTACAGCAATCGGTGTTCCGATTGCGGGTCTTTTCTCCGGTCTCTGTGGCTGGTTCGGCATGAAGATGGCGACGAATGCATCAGCCCGAACAACCTTTGCAGCCAAGCAGTCGCTCAATGATGGATTGACCGTCGCCTTTCGCAGTGGCGCCGTCATGGGACTCGTCGTCGTCGGGTTCGCCCTGCTCGATGTGAGCGCCTGGTTCCTGATCTGGAACGCGTTTTTCCCCGAACAGTCATTGGAACTGACGACTGCCGTCATGCTGACGTATGGCATGGGTGCCTCGACGCAGGCACTCTTTGCTCGTGTTGGTGGTGGCATCTATACGAAGGCAGCCGACGTCGGTGCGGATCTGGTGGGGAAGGTCGAAGCGGGTATCCCAGAGGACGATCCTCGCAACCCGGCGGCCATCGCCGACAACGTCGGTGACAACGTGGGTGACGTCGCTGGCATGGGTGCCGATCTCTACGAGTCCTACTACGGCTCAATCCTCGCTTCGATGGCGATTGGTGCCACCGCGGCGTTTGCCACCGGACTCGGAAGTGTCTGGGCCATCAAACTCGCCGTGGCGCCGATGGCCCTCGCGGGTATCGGCATCGTCTGCTCGCTGCTTGGTGTCTTCGTCGTCCGCGCGAAGGAAGGGGCCTCGTTCAGCCAACTTCTCAAGGGTCTGCACATGGGCGTCTGGTTCGCCTCGGCGCTTGTGACCATCGGTGCCGGTGTACTCTTCTATCTGCTCTTCGGAACCAATGAAACTTTCGCGTGGTGGCAACCTGCCCTCGCGATTGTGACCGGCTTGGCCGCCGGACTGATCATCGCGTTTGCAACGGAGTACTACACCTCCTATGAGCACGCGCCGACGCAGCGGATCAGTGAGCAGACACAAACGGGACACGCCACAGTCATCATCGCGGGCATCGCCGAAGGCATGAAGTCCACTTGGGCGCCGCTTATCGTGATCGTCGTGGCCATTCTGGCGGCCTTCGGCTTCTGTGGGGGCAATACCAACTTCCTGCTCGGCCTCTACGGCGTTGGAATCGCCGCGGTCGGCATGCTCAGCACACTCGGTATCACGCTCGCAACCGATGCTTATGGGCCGATTGCCGACAATGCAGGTGGCAATGCCGAGATGACTGGCCAGCCCTCCTTCGTGCGTGAGCGAACCGACATGCTTGATTCGCTCGGCAATACCACCGCGGCAACGGGCAAGGGATTCGCGATTGGATCGGCAGCACTGACGGCCATGGCTTTGCTCGCCGCCTATGCCATTGTGGTAAAGAGTTCCGTCGTTGAGAAACTCATGGTCGAAAACGCGTCTACGATTGCGGAGCACGTCGATGATGCAAGTACTACAACGTTTGCCAAGAGCAAGGGCTTTGAAGACTCTGGTGAGCACACGCTGCACCTGACATATGAGGGGCACGGCGAGTTCAAGATGGTGGCCGAATCTGGCGATCATGTCGCCGCGGGCGGCGGCCTTCTACTCGCTTCTAATGCGGTTGCCGAGGGCGTCGGGAACCTCTTTGCTGATGGTGACCCCATCACGGCCAATGCTCATTGGGACGAGCGAGCCGGTGAATACGATGTATCGACAGGCGACGTCAACTTCACCCTCGTTCCGGCCGACAAGGCCACATTGCGGCACATGGCCGCTTTCTATGACATTTCCAT
Source organism: Phycisphaerales bacterium (assembly GCA_030748155.1). GTDB lineage: Bacteria > Planctomycetota > Phycisphaerae > Phycisphaerales > SM1A02 > UBA12567. The sequence continues at coordinate 560 of JASMMN010000021.1, read as the reverse complement.
CATGAATCCCCGCGTTCTTGGCGGACTTTTCCTCGGCGTCATGCTCGCCTTCGTGTTCTGCGCGATGACGATGAACGCGGTTGGCCGCGCGGCCTACCAGATGATGAACGAGTGCCGCCGGCAGTTCGGATTGATGCGTAAAAAGTTCAAGGCCGATGGGATGTCCGAGGAGGACGTCGCTGATCCGATGAAGTGGCCTACCCAAGTCAACATCAATGGCAAGGACTATCCGGATTATCAGGAATGTGTGTCGATTTCGACAGCCAGCGCCCAGCGTGAAATGGTAATCCCAGCACTGCTTGCCATCGTGACGCCGATTGTTGTGGGTCTCATCCTTGGCATCGGGGGCGTCATGGGACTACTCGTGGGAGGTCTGACCAGTGGCTTTGCGGTCGCCATTTTCATGGCGAACGCTGGAGGGGCATGGGACAACGCCAAGAAGTACATCGAGGCGGGCAACCACGGAGGCAAGGGTTCCGACTGCCACAGGGCTGCAGTGGTCGGCGACACCGTGGGTGACCCGTTCAAGGACACCTCGGGCCCGGCCATGAACATCCTCA
>JASMMN010000020.1 GCA_030748155.1 Phycisphaerales bacterium | reverse complement strand
GGCACGATGAAGGCATCAACCCCATCCTTGAAGGCCAACGGAATGCCGCCCACGGCCGTCAATACAGCGGTCGTCCCGCAGGACATCGCTTCCACGGCAACACGGGGCAGTCCTTCGGTATAGCTCGGGAGAACAAGCGCTTTGGCGGCATCGATCACTGACATGACTTCGGTGCGGTTTGGGATCATTCCCACGAACTCAATCTGTTCTGTTAGATCGGCTGCCGCGACGGCTTGGCGAATCAGCTGCTCATCTGGGCCGGATCCAACGAGGCGAACCCTAGGGCATACGCCCTGTGTCCGCATGAGTAGGACTGCTTCAAACAGGTCGAGGAGGCCCTTTTCCTTGACCAGCCGACCGACGAACACAACACCTTTCTTCTGGGTTTCACGATTGCGTTCGCGTGTATCGCCGAGAAGTCGATCATCCAGAACCGCGTTCAGCAGGTGTAGGCGGCTGCGACCAGCCTCAGTCATTGTGGCAGCCGTCTCTCGAAGGTTCCCTTCGCCCTGAAACCATGCTTCGGCTCGCCCGCGTTTCAACAGGCAACGTAAGACCAATCGGTAGAGCCGTAGCCGTTCCACGAGCAGTGTTTTCCTGAGCCATGGGCGATTGGAGTGTTGGGCGGTTCGAAACCTGTCTCCTCGAATGATGAAGACAATCGGACGTTCTCTTGATGGATTCCGCAGGAGTGCGGCCAGCGTTCCGATGAAGGAATACCCCACAACAATGAGACACGCCGTTGATCGACACATTCGGCGAAGTTCTAGGAATGGTCGGATGAGGCGTGGAATCCGCACAATTTCTCTGGTCATCGCACGAACTGATCGAGGGAGCAGTGGCAGGTCCAGCAGCCGTACCGACGTATCAGATGACACCGGAAGAGGAACATCTTTCGCAGTGCGTGCACGAGGGAACAGAATCGTGGTGTCAAACTCGTCGCCTTCGAGAGCATAGGCAAGGAAATCCACCAATGCGCACGACTCCAGTCGCACAACACCCTTCGAATCCACTTGAGCAGAAGCCGGATGGATGTAGAGCACTCGCTTGGCATCCACAGCCATCATTTTGGCCCCGAACTTGTTGCGGCGAATCGACCCGACTGCACACAGGTGGAGCCTTCCGAAGCCAAACCGTCGGCGTGACACCGCCCCGTATGGTTCACCCGGGCGATCATGGCCGCATAGGGTGAGAGTGTACGAGTGTTCGGTGCTACCATTCGCCCGATCCGTTCGGTGATCCGCAGCGGTAATCCCAATGCAAGTCGGGATCCAGAAAAGAGTCGGTCAATCTTGCGTCGCAGGCGTGTTGCGCCGAATCCAAATCGACCGAGATAGCCCGCCTTGACGACGGTCAGACAACTCGATGCTTTGGCGGCCGCGACAGCATCTTCCAACGACATTCGATTGTGCTGGGCGAGGCGGTCCGGCGCGGCCCATGCCATGATTCGTCCGTAGATGCCGCAGTGCAGCGGGAACGTCACCAGCACACATCCACCATCCCGCGCGAATCTTGCGTGGTGCTCCAGCACATCTCGTGTTTCATCGAAGTGCTCAATGAGTCCGAAACTTGCCACCAGATCCCATTGTTCTGCAGAGTGCCAAGTTCGAAAGTCTCCATGGGAAACCGTGGATTCAACCCCCACCTGTCTCAGTAGTTTCTCTGTCGGTTCCACACAGGATTCAACGTACTCCAAGCCGCTGACTTCATAGCCACCGTGCTCTGCAAACAGTCGCATGAATTTTCCCGGATAGCATCCCAACTCAAGGAATCGCCCGCCTCCTGAAGCCAACAGAGGGTCTCTGATGAAGGCGTACAAATCGCGGTCGAATCCACGGGCACCAATATCGATCTGCCCGCAGGTCTCCACCTCGTTGCCCGTCCAGACATCTTCCCATTGGTCTTGCGAGGATAGATCGTTGATCGGTTTCAACCCTCACCTACTTTCGAATTCACCTTCACAGTGAATGGCATGAAGAAACCAAACCGGCGGTGGATGACAATTGCTGCCACCAGTTTCCAGAGCAAGGTACTGCATCCCGTTACGATGGCTGCAGCGACGATGCCCCAAAACGGGATCAGCATCCATCCCAACGCGAGATTGATTGTTGTGGCGCAGAGAATGAGGCCGGCCATCACCCGATGCCCGTCGTTGAGGCCAAGGAGCCGTCCGCTTGGGCCGAGGAAGGCAGCAAACACGTGGGTGGCGCCGAGAATCCACACGACGGGCATGCCTGCTTCATAGGTCGGTCCAAAGAGTCGGAGCACAAAGGGCAGGGCGACGAATACGGCGGCGAATCCGAGCAGGCTCGTCGTACCGGCAATCAGGCATGTGCGACGGGCGGCCGTGGCGAGTTGCTCTATCCGGGTTTCCTGTCCCGCGCCCACAAGATCTCTGCTGAAGACTTGCTGCGTTGCGAATAGGGGAAGACGCAGGACTGCGGCAATGCGAACGGCGACCGCGTAAGTGCCGGCGGAGGCATCTCCGATCAAGGCCGCGATGAGCAGTAGATCGGTGCGATTCATCAGCAGGAAGGTTCCATAACTGGCCATCAATGGGATGGAAATGCGATACCAAGCTCCAGGGGTGGTCGCCGACTCGCGTTTGCCTCGGTATGGCTTGCAAGTCACGACATGCCACGCAGCCATGCCCACGCATGCTGCCAGTACGAACGTACCGGCGACAAGGGGCGTGATGGTGCCGCCGGTGGCATACCACGCACATAGGGCGATCGTGATGATGAGCAGGGGCCTGATGACCTGCTCCGGCATCTGGCCCACAATGGTGCGACGTCGAGCAATCAATCGACCACGGCAGGTCATGGTGTAGTTCATGAAGGGCAGTCCGATCAACATGCTGAGGAATCCGGAGTCGATGAGCCAGTCCCTGTTGATCAGCAGCGTGACGGCAACCGTGATCGCCGACACAGCACAAGTACCCATGACTGTGCTTCGAATCACCCACCACTCAAACGTGCTGGCTTTTTGGAGGTCGTCGTTTAGCGAGTACTCCACGATGAAGCGATTGGAGAGTTGGTCTAGCCCACGAAGCCCAAACAGTCCGACAATGCTTGTGATGGCAAGCGCGACTGTGAACTTTCCGAAACCTTCGGGTGTCATGACTTGGGTCAGCACCCAAGTGCTCGTAAACGCCAGCACAGTGCCTGCCGCTTGGATCCCCATCGTCCAAATTGAACTACGCAATCGGTCGGTCAGATCATTCATGGCGTATGACCTGCCGCGAACCGTCGGAACGAGCGGTGTGTCATGAGGTCAGTTTGATGCATTCCGGTACAGAAGCGGTTCCAGAACATGGAGCAGGCCGGTTTGCAGAGAAGTGACGGGCTTCCACGCAAGCAGCTCTGCGGCCTTTGATGTATCGGAGTAGTTTCGTTTGATATCCCCGAGCCGCTCTTCGGTGAAGCGGACTTGGGGGGGGTCGATGCCGGCTTCGGCGAGGGCAGTACAAAGCAACTCAGCGAGTTCACCGACCGTGGTCTCATGGCTCGTCGCAATCTGGAAGACTTCTCCTGAGACGTTCTCGGCGGGAGCAGTTGCAGCCTTGTGGATCGCGTCGATCAGGTCGGTGGTGAAGATGAAGTCGCGGGTGGCGGTGCCGTCGCCGTAGATTTCAATCGGCTTTCCTTCCAATGCCAGGCCGATCCACTTGGCGACGACGCTGGTTTTGTGTCCGCTCTTGGGGCCGTACACATTACCGAATCGCAGGGCCACGGTCTCGACATCGAAGGTCTGGGCATAGGCCGAACAATACGCCTCTCCGGCCAGTTTGCTGGCGCCGTAGGGCGCGACCGGCTTGGGGACGATCTCCTCGTGAATGGGCGGCTCGACGTTCCCGGCAGGGGCGCCGCTGCTGGCGAAGATGAATCGCTTGGCTGAGCCGTGCCTCGCTGCTTCGAGCGCATTGAGCGTGCCTTGCACATTGGTGCGGCAGTCAAAGTGCGGGTCCCTAACCGAATCTGGCACGCCGGTGCAGGCGGCGAGGTGGACGATCACATCACCATCTTTCGCCGCCGCAGCAAGCACATCACACTCGAGAATATCACCGACGACCAGTTGGACACCTTCGGACCACGCCGCATCCGCTTCGACTTCATCGAAGGGTGTCACCGCGGCCAGCGCCTCGCGGGTGCCGACCGTCAAGTTGTCGTAGACGCGAACAGGGCATCCGTCCGCGACGAGCGACTCGATCAGGTTGCTGCCGATGAAGCCGCAGCCACCTGTGATGAACCAGCGTCGCTTGTCGGTTTCTTGGCTGCCCACTTCACACCTCTAAAAATCTGATCGTGGTTGATTCGATCGGCATGATGACGCACCAGATCGAGCATGGCGGCCAAGCGGTCGTCGGTCAGGAAATGGGGTTCCAGACCGAGTTCGAGCAGGCCCGTATGGTCGGGATTGTAGTAGTGATCCTCGGCCTCGATGCGAGGATTGGGCA
>JASMMN010000019.1 GCA_030748155.1 Phycisphaerales bacterium | reverse complement strand
GCAACGAACCTTGACAATCTCGGCGGGGACCGTATCCTGCGGGGCTCGGCGGTTGGACTGGTGGCCCGCCTCGCCTCCTCCGCCCCCTCTGGAGATGCCCTGACCATGAAGAAAGAAACCCACCCCGAGTACTACCCCGAGTGCCAGGTCACGTACCGCGGCGAGGTCATCATGACCGTGGGTGCCACCGTGCCTGAGATGAAGGTGGAAATCTGGTCCGGGTCGCACCCCTTCTACACCGGCAAGTCCTCGTTCGTGGATACCGCCGGGCGAGTCGAGAAGTTCCAGAACAAGTTCAAGGGTGACTACTTCAAGAAGAAGATGAAGAAGTAAGCCCCCCTCCCCGGGTTCTCTCAAGCCGTGCCCCTCACCGGGTACGGCTTCTTCATGCGCTGCCGGGTACCCTCTGGCCACCTGATGATCGAACTCCCCGACAATCTCATCGCCAAGCTCGACGAACTGGCCGAACAGTTCGACCGATGTCAGGCCGAACTGCTCACACCAGAGATCACGTGCGACCATATCCGTGTGCGGGAAGTATCGATTCGCCGTGCCGCCCTTGAGCGGATCGTCATGCCCTACCGATCCTGGGCCGATACGCGGGCGGAACATGTGGAGACGGAGTCGCTGCTCAAGGCTGAAACCAATGACGAGTTGCGATCGATGATCCGCGAGGAATTGGAGACTCTCGAATCCCGGGCCGACACGCTCGCAGCGGCGTTGCAAGCACGGCTCGTCCACGCCGATGACGACTCGATCGGATCACTCATTCTGGAACTTCGGGCAGGCGTCGGCGGCGACGAAGCGGCACTCTGGGCGGGCGATCTGCTCGAGATGTACCGCCGGTTTGCTGCAATTCGGCGGTGGACCGTGGAGGACCTCGACGTGTCGGTCGGCGAACAAGGCGGCGTCCGATCGGCCACCATCTCGGTGTCCGGCGAAGGAGCCTGGTCCTGTCTCGGCTACGAAGGCGGCACCCATCAGGTCAAACGCGTGCCGGCCACCGAGTCGCAGGGCCGGGTGCATACTTCCACCGCCACCGTGGCCGTACTGCCCGAACCCGAGGAAGTAGGGATCGATCTCGACGCTGGCGACGTCAAGGAAATGATCACAACCGCAACCGGTCCCGGTGGGCAGAACGTCAACAAGGTCTCGACCGCCGTGCACCTCATTCACGAACCCACCGGCATCGAGGTGCGAATGCAGGACACCAAGAGCCAGTCGCAGAACCGCCAGAAAGCATGGAAGCTGCTACGCGCCCGGCTGTACGAGCGGCAGCGGGCCGAGCAGGAAGCCGAGCGGGCCCAGAGCCGCCATGCCATGATCGGCAGCGGCTCACGAGCAGAAAAAATCCGCACCTACCGCTACAAGGATGCCATCGTGGTAGATCACCGCATCAGCCGCTCATTCCCACTGCAGGGTCTGCTTCAGGGCGATCTGCAGGGACTCATCGACGAACTGATTGAACTCGATACGGCGCAGCGGCTTGCAGCCCTGTAAAGAAGTGGAACCGTCACCGCCCTCTGGCAGTATCCTGATGGTGGGATTACGCCCCGGAGAAACACCCATGACACCCCCCCATCGCGGCCAACGCCGGACCGCCTTCACGCTCGTCGAAATCCTTGTGGTGATTGCTCTCATCGGTGTGCTCGCGGGCATTCTGCTCGTCGCAGTCGGCGGCGCAACCAATGCCGCGCGGGCGGTACGGACAAAAGCAACCATGGAGTCGCTCTCCGCGGCAATCGATGAGTTTGTGCTCGAACATGGAACCATGCCGGGCATCGTCCCCATAGCGGCGCTCCATACGGGTGGGTCCACTGGCGCGTGGATGACCAACACTCAGAACATCCTGCTGCATCTGATGGGTGGTGCCCGAGTCAGCCCCATGAGTAACGACATCCCTCTGAGTCCGAGTCTCGAAGCGGAATACAACCGATTCAAGGATGCGGCCGTGAGTGAAGACGGCATGGAGCCGCTCAGTTTCACGCTGACCGACCCGGACCATGACATCACGTATCAGGTCGTAGTCAGAACCCCACGTATTGGTGAAGGGCCGTGGATCAATGGGCAGGACTACTCGCCCTACCTCTCGCCCAAGGAGCATGAATTACTCGAACAGTGGGTGTGGGGATATGGCAACAGTCCGGAACTGCCGGATGGAGAAGACAACCAGGCCATCACCGCTGGATTTACGGCACTTCCGGATCTCGCTGATGCTTGGGGGCAGCCGATCATCGTCTTTCGACGAGAGCGGGACAGCGGTCCCATCCTTCCAAGTGGCCCCGACGTATTGCCCCAGTTCAGACTGAACGGCATCGACCGCTACCTCGCCGCAGTGAATCTCGGACAATTGCAGGAGCGGCAACTCTGCCGAAGTGGTGAGACAGCCCGTGGCAGCCGTATCGGCGATCAATGCGAGCCACTCGAACGCGAATACTGGCTCTATCTCTTGCTCTCGCATCCGGCGATGCGGTGGGACTACGGTGATGAGAGTGATCCTGACTATCTCGGAACGGGTCGATCTGGCTACGCGATGTTGTCTCCGGGGCCTGATGGGATCTACTTCGCTCGCCACGACGGTCCAAAGGATGACACGACCGGCGTCCCCGTTCCTCCGGACGATTTTCCTGCATCCGAGAATGACCATGACCGTCTCAAGGAATTCGATGACATCGTGATGTACGGGGGGTCGTGAGCAGACAGGACTACGCCACGAGGGCACCGGGAATCAATGAGATCGACTACGACAGCGCCGCGACCATCTTCGGATCGCGGCGTTGCTGCAATTGGAACTGAAGAACGGACTGCTCAGGCGAGCAAGCCTCGCTCGGTGATACTTGCGAGCGTTTCGGTAACAGACTCTTCGAGGGTCTGATCGCCAGTATGCAGCACGAGTTCGGCGTTTTCCGGCTCCTCATAGGGATCATCGATGCCGGTGAAACCCTTGATCTCGCCTGCGCGGGCCTTCTTGTAGAGACCCTTCGGATCGCGTTCCTCGGCGATATCGAGAGGGACTTCGACATAACACTCGATGAAGGGAATACCGGCCTCCTCATGCAGGGCGCGAACCGCATCGCGATCGACCTTGTAGGGGCTGATAAAGGAGGCCAGCGTCACAACACCGGCATCCGAGAAGAGTTTGCACACCTCACCGATACGGCGGATGTTTTCGGCGCGATCTTCGGCGGAGAAGCCGAGGTTCTTGTTGAGGCCCATGCGGATGTTGTCGCCATCGAGGCGATACACCGGATTGCCCTGAGCGCACAGCACCTGTTCAAGCGCCACGGCGACGGTGCTCTTGCCGCTGCCGGAGAGCCCGGTGAACCACACTGTTCCGCCGGTCTGCTTCATGCAGGCCTTCCGCTCTTCGGGCGTCACGACGCCATCATGCCAGTGAACATTGGTTGCGACCTGTTCGGTCATTGGTTGTACTCCGTTGAATCTGAAAGGATGAATACGATTCAATCAGCCAGCGACTGGTTCCGCCGCAGTGGCCCACTCGATGAGAACATCGGCCACCTCCGGGCGGCTGAACTCAGCAGGTGGGCGCTCGCCCTGTGCCAGAAGTTCACGCACCTTGGTGCCGCTGAGGAAGATCTGGTCGCCCTTGATCTTGGGAAAGGTCTTGGCCGACACCATGCCCTGCGCCTTGTTGCTCCAGGCGGCGTGCTCGAACTTCAGTGGCGTGACGGCGAGATCACCTTCGTTCAAGACGTTGAAGATCTCCTGCGCATCATAAGTGCCGTAGTAGTCTCCCACACCGGCATGATCGCGACCCACGATGAAGTGAGAGATGCCATAGTTCTGTCGAACCAATGCGTGCAGCACCGCTTCGCGGGGACCGGCATACCGCATCGCGGCGGGCATCACACTGAGCATCGTGTACTCGGGAACGAAGTAGTGCTCGATGATGGTCTCGTAGCATTTCA
>JASMMN010000018.1 GCA_030748155.1 Phycisphaerales bacterium | reverse complement strand
CTGCGAAGTTTGCCCGCCTCCTTGATCGCCTTCTCGCTCTTGAATTCAAACAAATCGTCGCAGTGATAACACTCGGCGCGGATGAACCCCCGCTGAATATCACTGTGAATGGTGCCGGCCGCTTCCGGGGCGAGTGCTTCGCGGGGGATCGACCACGCCCGTACTTCCTTTTCACCCGCCGTGTAGAAGGTCGACAGACCAAGCACTTCGTTCATGGCCGCAGCAAGGACGCCGATGGCCGGACGCTCGATGCCCATCGATGAAAGCATCTCCACCCGATCGGAGGGTTCCATTTCCGAGATCTCCGACTCGATCGTGGCGCACACGATCACCGCGTTGGCATCGGCCGAGGACACCGCCCTGGCGACATCCGATTGACCCGCCACATCATCTTCCCCGACATTGGCGACCAAGAGGACGGGCTTGGAAGACATGAATCCGTAGGACTTCAAGATCGCCCGATCTCCCTCCTCCCAGTCGTGGTCGCGCACCGGCCGCTCATCATTCAGGAGTTCCTGCACCTGCTCCAAGACGGTCAGTCGTTTCTTTGCATCGGCATCGCCGCTTCTCGCCGCCCTCGCAGCCTTGTCAACGGCACCTTCTGCGACGACCAGATCCGCCACAATCAGTTCGGCCTCCATCGAGTCGATGTCTGAAGCAGTGTCCCGCTCGCCCCAGCAGTTCACGACATGCACAAGCGCATCGACATTTCGGATGTGCGACAACACCTGATTCAAACTCGATGCGCCACCGCCGGATGGAACGCCGGGAATATCCACAACGTGCACCGTCGCGGGAATGACTTTCTCCGGTGGAATGAACTCCGCAATCCGCTCAAGCCGCGGGTCCGGCATCGCCGCAATGCCGATATTCGGCTTCATCGAGCCCACCTGCACCGGTACCGCATGGGCCGTCAGCGCCTGAAAGAGCGTGGTCTTCCCGACGCCCTGCAATCCAATCAAGCCACATTCCATTCACGAAGCACTCCGTTTGAAGATGAGCGGGCGAGATCGAGAATCGTATCAGCGCGACTGCGCCGGACACCGATCCATCATGTGCGTCGCGAGCATGCCGACCACGACAACGGCCACGAACACACCAAAGACGACTCTCATCGTCGCAAGCGAATGGCTATCGAAGGCCGTCAGCAGGATGCCCGGAAGGATCTGGAATACCGCCGCCGCGAACAATCCCGACGCGTTGACCAGCCCGATCGCCGCCCCTGCATTGGATGGCTCAACCGCATCGCAGGCAATCGGGAAGGTCAGGACGGTCACGCCGATACCAACCCCGAGGAGCGCGAGATTACCGGCTGCAAACCAGAATGGAACCTCGGTGCTGATACCAAGAATGCCGACGATCGCCACGAGCGCCAGCGCCTGCCCGCCAAACAGAATGGGCCTGCGAATCCTCCAGCGGTCGGCGGCCCATCCGACGATGGGGGGCGTAATCGTCACGCCAATGAACAACCACGAATTGAGCCACACCGCCTCGGTGTGGTTGTATCCATACGCCTGCTGGAGCGGCACATCCCACAGGGTGCCGAATCCAAAGAGCATCGCCATGAGTGCCGACGCCACAACGCAGGCCAGCCGCACTTGCCGCACCGCGATGACCTCTCGAAAGGACTGCAGCAGCGTCTTCTTGCAGGCCTCGCCCGTCGCACTTTCTCCACGCGACGAAGTCGATCCGATGAACAACCAGCACACCAAGGCGACAAGCGCCCCCGCCAGCGCGAAGTCCACCATGATTGCTCGCCACGATTGAACGCGCAGGAGGGCGTCGACTCCCGCGTCACCCAACAAGCCACCGGCCCCGAACGCCATGTCGACAAGCCCCATCGCCAGCGCGAACTGGCTGAGCGGCAATCGCCGCCGAGACACAAGCCCCGCGCCTGGAAAGGCGAAGGCCGCGAAGGCACCCATCAGCGAGCGGGCGAGTACCGCGGACCAGAATCCATCTGCGCCGGAAAGCATCCAAGCCGATGCGGCTACTCCGAGCGCCATCGGTGGCAGGAGCCTTCGGGGCCGGAATCGATCCAGGAGCAAGCCCGCAGGAATCTGCACCGCCGCGTACACAAAGAGAAAGGAGGCTGAGACGACCGTAATCTGCACCGTACTCAGCGACAGATCGGCCTCCATGTTCCTCTGCATGGCACCGATCGAATTCTGCACGGCCAATTGGTATGTGACGAACAGCGTCGCGGCAGACCATGCAACCCAGTTGGCAATCGTGGTCCCGACGCTGTGCCGCGGCCTGAGCCGACCCGCTTCATCCATGCGGGGAAGTATCGCGTATCACCGCCCCAGATGCCTCGGTCAGGAGCAGCAGGCTGGCTTGCACCGACTGTGATTGGGCGTCGACCTGCGATTCCACGGCATCCGCTTGATCAGCATCGCAAGGCCGCACGTGCCGGTCAGGCCCGCGAACATCAAGCCGCACCCGACGAAACCAGCGAGAATCAGGAACCACGGCGATACGAATGCCCCAAGAACATTCCCCAGCACGACCAGCATTCCAGCCGTGAGGTGAACCTGCCGCATGATGCTCATCCGCTCAATGGGCTGGCCGACGATCGGCAATCCGGCAGCCTTCCAGGCCTTGATGCCACCCTCTAGGTGCAGCACCTCGGAGGCTCCCTCCAAGGCCAGTCGCTCGGCGGCCATCGCCGATCGGTGGCCACCCTGACAGTACAGCACGGTTCGAAGGCCAAACTCGTCGGGGACCGAATCCCGGCACACCTGCCCGAGCGGAAGCAGCCTGGCATCGCCGATCCGCTCGCCTCCGAACTCATCCGGCTCCCGGACATCGACCAGCACGACCGCCCCGTCGTCGATCCACTGCCGAAGGGTGTCCGCGGGAACGGCCTGAATCGTAGTGGTGTCGTGCGTATTCATTG
>JASMMN010000017.1 GCA_030748155.1 Phycisphaerales bacterium | reverse complement strand
CTGTAAACAGCAACAGTCATTCCTCGCGGCGTTCCCTGATGCGGCCTGAATCACCCACCGTGATTCTGAATGGCCAATGGACTCACTCATCCCTGTCGGCTGGGACACTAACCCACTATGCCCCACTTCACAACACTTCTCATCTTTTTTTGGTCCAATTCTGTCATAGAGCGAAATAAAGATGCCATCACACCCGAACAGATGCCGATCACCCACTGCCGCCCCCCCCACCATGATTCCCCGCGGTTTTTCGTCGACTTCCGCCAAATCGAGGCCACACTGAAGGGCTCAGCAGCGCAGCTGGGCCATGTGCATGTTTGCCCGGAGTCGCCGCCATGGACGGTCCACCGATCGATCCAACCATCATTCAGTTGATGCCCCAGCACCCCTTCCTCCTCACAGCGTGTGTGGGCGATGCACGAACGGGCTTGGTGACAACTTGGGCTCAACAGTGCAGCAAGACGCCCACGCTTGTCACCGTGGCCATCCCACGGGGCACCGAAATCGAACCCCTGATCCGCGACGGACGCACGTTCGCGTTGACCGCGCTTGCCCCCGATGATCGGCTGATCCCCCGCCGATTCGATCCACCCCCACCGCGGAACGAGGACCCCTTTGTCGGCATGCGGATTCTGACCGCCGAAACGGGCTGCCCGATCCTTCGCCGCGGCAGGTTCTGGCTGGACTGCGAGTTGGTCGGGCACCTCGCCCCCGACGCGTCTCACCGTATCTACATCGGGCAGGTACTCGCCGCTGGCCTCGGCGATGCACCGATCCCGATGCATATCGAATCGAGAACGAACGCACTGGCGCCCAACTGATCCTGCGGGGGCTTACCATCGACTGAATGAGCAAACCCATTCGACCCGCGGTGGCTCCTGCCAACCGACTGGGACTTCAGTATGCCGATGAGGCAGCGAAGCTCGGCTCTCCACCCATCGGAATCATCGACGTTCATACGCACCTCCGCGGCGAGTCGGCTATTCGAATCTACCGCGATGCAGCTCGTCGCTTCGGTATCACGCAGACATGGTCGATGACGCCGCTGGAGCAGATCCCGCAGGTACGTCATGTCTTGGCTGATGCCGTCCGCTTCATCGCGCAGCCCGACTTCCGCTCGGATGATCCGCTGCACGCCATGGGCGACGGATTTCTGTCGCGCATCGAAGCATTCCACGATGAGGGCGCGCAGTTGGTGAAATTCTGGGCTGCGCCTCGTTCGCGCGATCTGTCCCGGAAGGCCGGCGTGCCAGACCTGATGAACCTCGACGGTCCCCACCGCCGGGCCCAAATGGAACTGGCCGTCGAACTGGGCATGGGCATCATGACGCACGTCGGCGATCCCGACACCTGGTTTGCAACCCGGTATTCGAACACCGATCTGTACGGCACCAAGACATCACAGTACGAGCCCTTCGAAACCGCACTGAACACCTTCGATGTGCCGTGGATCGCGGCGCACTTCGGCGGCTGGCCGGAAGATCTCGCCTTTCTCGACGACCTGCTCGAACGACATCGGAATCTGCATCTCGACACGAGCGCCACCAAGTGGATGGTGCGTGAACTCTCCCGCCATTCCCGCGAGGACCTGTTGCATTTTCTACAGCGGTGGCCTGAGCGCATCCTGTTCGGATCAGACATCGTCGCGCAGGAGGGTATCCTCGAAACCAATGACGACACCACCCAACAGGTCTTCGATCTGTACGCGAGCCGCTACTGGGCGTTGCGAACCTTGTTCGAGACCGACTACGACGGGCCCTCGCCCATCGTGGACCCGGATCTGGCGATGGTGGATCCCGTGCGATACGGATCCGGCGATGCGGCCACGCTTCGCGGTCATCGCCTTCCCACGGATGTACTCCGCCGAATATATCGCGTCGCGGCGGATCGCCTCATGAACCGCCTGTATGAGCCGTGACGGCGACGAACTCATCGAGTGTTCGATCCAGCTCCGATCGCCAGCCATCCGCCATATCGACACGGCTTGCCACGTCTTCATCCCGCCCGCCAACAATCCACCGAACGACATCGTCCATGTCCTGCATCACCCGTACGCCGGGCACACCCCCAAGCAGCTGGATGGCCGGGTGGGATACGGGCAGCGCGATATCGGCTCCGCTCGACCATGCCATAACAGCGGGTGCCACGGGGGGAACGAGGCCGATAGAAGGCGATGGGACAGGGAAGCACACCACGTCGCCGGGTTGACTGATCGAATTCCCGGCTCCACACATCACAACATCTCCGATGCCGATGTCCGCAAGCATGTCGCACATTTGCGGCGCATCGGCGGGCGCACCGGCGATGTGAATCTGAATCGGGATGCCGAGCAAGTGCAACCGAGTAACCGCACTGACGAACGGAAGTATCTGACCCTGACCATCTGGCTCGGCAGCGAAGATGATGCGTACACGCTGTCGATCGTGCCGTGGGGTAATCTCTTTGGCGGCAGGAAGTGGTCCGCCACACTCCACGACGGGCGAAGTACCACCGAGCCTCTCGCTCGTGGCAGTTGAGCCAGCCATCAGCGGAACAGATGCCAAACCAATGAGCGACGCGGCGCAACGGGTGATCCTGCCCGGGTGGGGCAGCCCATCCAAGACAGCCGCAACCGGCTGCTGTGTTTCCGCCGCGACGCATACCGCCGCGGTATCCCATGCGAGCAGTACCTCGTCATGCCGCATCTGAAGATCCGCCCACCTTGACAACACCCCTGAAGCAATCCCGATGCGATCGGCTGGCATGGGGATCGTTGCGGCAGTCCCTCGCAGCGGTGCGCCCAATGACACGACTCGCTCACCCCGACGGGCTGCAGATCGGCGAACCGCCGCCATCAGCGTCGGGCGGCTGCGAACTTCGCGGCCAGACACAAGATGCACGGCCCCGCTCACAATCCAAGCAGACGATTGCCGTGCTGGCTGTAACCCGTGTCGAAGAACAGCCGGGCGATGGCATCTCCGCTCTTGGTTGCCAACTCCTGCCGAATAGCGTTTGGTCCCTCAGAGGCAAGTCTGGATGCTTCCGCGCGGCTCAGTGAGACCTGCACCGGCCAGCCGGCTGCACCTCCGTCATCATCGGATGGGAAAACACGCTGCCCGGTGTGCGCATCGATCACCTTCACGCGAAAGGCAGCCATCGGTTCGGCGACACCAACAAGAGAGGGAATCGTGAAAGCGGCGGGCTCCACGTAGATCACCTGCTCGACGCCGAGTGCCTTGCCGATCTCGTGGATCGCGACTCGCTCGACCGAGTTGTCCATCTTGTGGGCCATCCGGATCGCATCGAGCGGGGAAACCATGTCCGTCATGTCCGCGCTCTCCATCAGAACCACTGTCGCTTCCTCGGCGATATCCCTTCGAACACGAACCGGCGTCACGATGCTGTAGTAATCATCAAACATCACCACCGTTGGGCGATTCGGCAACTCGTACTTGGCCTCCTGTACCGGGTCCGGCCGCGTAAGCGTTTCTACCGCCTGCGCAATATTGCAGCCGCCAAGCTGCATGCCGATCGCCAGAAACGCCAGCATCAACAAGATGCGAACCGGTCGAATCACAGATCCAAGTCCGGATCGAGTTTCGGGTTGTACTTGTCGGGGTGCTTCGGCTCGAGATGCGTGTAGAACAGATAACTGGTCCGCTTGATGAACTCCGAAAGCAGTCCGGTCTGGACTTCAAACTCACTCGCCGAATCCCGGTCGAGTCCCTCAAGATCGGGGAACTTTGCCGTCACCTCCCACGCATCGACAAAGGAATCCATGTCGTAGCCATCCCGCTCAATCACGCCCACGGCGGCGCGACACCGGCCCTCCCACAACCAGCGGTTGCCCCGCGGGTGCAGACGAAACTCCTGAATATCCACCAGCACGATCCGATCGACGCCCAACTCCTCCGCCATCTCACCAAAGGCCATGGCATTCCATTGGGGCGTCGAAAATTGCCATTCACGAACAGCCAATGGGTGCATCATCGTGATGTTCGGCACGTGCTCTTGGAGGCGACTCATCAATCCACCGGAAACCTGGTCGAGCAGATCGGGCTTGGTGTACAGCAGGTCGAGCGGAGCATCGACCAACACCGCGACGGTGTGGTGTTCAAGCCCGTCGTACCTCGGCAGCACTTCGATGAGTTTCTGGTATTCAAAGTTCTGTGCAGCGCCCGCAGCGCCGACAACCCCTGCCTCGCTGGCACCAAGTATCGAAGGAATTGCGGAAATGAGCGAGGAGCACCCCGCCATTGTGCTCAGGATCAGTCCATACAACAACAGCCGCATGACTCTCATGAGAAGATCCCTGCCTGACCGAGTTTGAGAAGCCACCCAAGCAGCAGAACGGCGAGGGCGATCCATACGATCCGGGGCTGTACGAGTGTGGTCGCGAGCCGCTGCATCGGTGCAGCGGTACACGCCGCATACAGGCCGCCAAGAGCAGTCAAGGCTGCAATCAGGCTCAGCAGCAGACCCGCTGGTTGGGCCAACAGCGCGTTCCCGAAGTCTGCCCTGCTCGCATAGGCGAAGGCCGTTGTCATGCCACAACTCGGGCAGGGCAACTGCATCGCGGTCTGCCAGCCGCAAGCCGGCAGGCCCAGTGCCTGATGTGTGCCCATTCCGCTTGCCGAGGGAGTCAGCATCGCGGCAACCACCAAGGGGCTCGCTGCCGCTGCGGCAACCACGCCCGCCAAGAGGCGACCGCGAACCGAGAGTCGAGATGCTGCAAAACGGGCCATTCGTCAATCGTACCGGAAAGGAGCCGGGTACCGAGGCCTGACTCCGATCCACCAATGGGCGGCATGAAGTTGCATGATCCGGGGGTCAGATCGCGGTGTCTGGTCCCTTCGGCACCCGTAGGAATCCCCCCAAATGGACCAAGAACACATTCCAGGGACCACCAGCCAGAGAACCGGCGCGGTGGTAGTCCTCAACGAGCAGATCGCAAGACACAGGACGATCGACCCGTATACCGCTGTCGGCCGCCGCCAGCAGCGGCAGGTGCTGCTCGGCCCAGCCGCGAGCAGATTCCAACGAACCGCAGCCTGCTTCCGCTGCCACCAAGTGAACACCGCCATCGACATCAACCGCCACTTGCACGCCCGGCGGAAGCGGCGTATGCACTTCGAAGAGGCGAAGCCCCTCCGGGAGGCGATCGCCAGAATCTGGCGGAGCCGGTGGCGGTATGGCTGGTTCCGACTCGGACGGTGGCTCGGTGATCACCGGTGGTGGGGCCAGTCCGACCGGTCTGGCCCGGATTGTGCTCAGCAGCAGTGGCAACCCTTCTGTTGGCATCGGCACGCTTATCCGATCGGTTGGCTCGGCCACATCCAGCCGCGAGAGAATGCCAATGAGTCGCGACTGCACTTCGAGATGCTCGTGGAACGTGCTTGAGAGCCGACCCCACACCTCCTCGGATACGGCCGGAGAAGACCCCGCAATAATGACGCCGACCGACAGCGGAACACCAGCGCGTTCGTTCACCAGTTGCTTGACAGTCCGGTACGCTCCTACGACTGCCGCCTGATCGGCTCCGGTCAGCAGGACGATCTCGCTGACCAACCCGCTCACATCTGGCCCGATCCCGCAGCCAAAGCCCGCCACAATCCAAAGGTGCCCCACCTGCGGTGCGGCGATGATGTGCTCAAGTGTTGCTGCCCGAAGAGGTTCACCGCCAAATCGAACCGCATGGAGTTCTCGGTCATCGACTTCCAGCAGCGTCCCCCCCTGCCCCGACTCATCTGCCACCATTGTCGCCGCAGAATGTCGCCATAACGCTCCACGCACCGGGAGGTGCCCCTCCAACAGCAACACAACCCGATCAGCCGGAGCTTCCTCAGGCGTGGGGACACCACCCACGAAGATGTCGGCAAGCGCCTCAATCTCCTGGCGAGTGCGGTTCATGCCTCGCTCGGGGCCGGCTCGACCTGCACGGTGCTGGTCGCTGATCGCTCCTGTCCGGTCTTGTCCGGCACATCCTCGTTGAAGGGATCTGGACCGGGCCGCCCATCGACCACCAATTGATACCGATACCTGCCCGGTGGCAACGGTACTACCGCCTCAAAGGCGTTGGCAACTGTGTTCCACCGCAGCGGGGTCGCCGAGGTAGACCATCCGTTGAAGTCGCCACAAACGGCAAGAATCTGATCTGGTCGGCCCGGCTGCCTGAAGCGAACCCCCAGAGTGGTCATGACGGCACCATAGTCTCGATCTTGATCCACCGGAGTCGTTTTTGCGTGGAGGGGTTCTAGACGCTGAGCGGGCGGGGGGACGCCATTTTGGCCTGTTCGGAGACGAGACAGAATCTCCCCGGCCCGCGATGCCGGGATCTCGGCAACCGATCTTGCGGTCCCCCACTCAGGTTGTGGGAGATCGTCCATCCAGTCCAGCAACGCCGCAAAGTCGCGTTCTGCAGAGCCGCCGGGATCGAAGTCGCATACCGGCTGGCCGAGGCTGGCCGCCTCGCGAAGCGACTCGTGCTCACGAATCACCAGCGGGGTCAGATATGGGTCAAACTCCTGCGTGAGCGTTTCGAGAATCTTGGCAGCCAGTCCCGACGCAGGGTCGTGAATTGTGGGCACGATCCACCGAGGCAGCGGTCGACCCAATCGTCGCACCAACGCCTCGATGGTGCTCCATTGCCGGCGGGCCCCTTTGAGGGAGAAATAGCCGGTTTCAACGGGGATGATCGCCTCGCTCGCGGCTCGAAGGGCGCTGAAGGTCAACATGCCCAGAGCCGGAGGGCAATCGATGAAGCAGATGTCGAAACGCCCCCGACATCTGGCGAGAAAGGTACCCAAACGTGACTGCACCTCAATCGTCTCGTCGCCTGAGCGGGCCTCCACCGCAGAGAGCAACACGGTGCTTGGCAGCACGTGAAAGCGGTGCCCGATCTCCCAGCAGATTTCTGCTGGATCCACGCCATCGGCTTCACCCCGCATGACGCTGGTGCTGCCGCCCTCGATGGCTTCTTCCGGAATGCCGAGCCCTGCAGCGCAATGCGATTGGGGATCCATGTCTACAAGCAGCGTTCGACTTCCTCGCTTGGCCGACAATGCCGCGAGGTTGATGGCCGTGGTGGTTTTACCACACCCGCCTTTTTGGTTGACGATCGCGATGGTTCGCACGGGGGCTCTCAATCCGGACAGGAGGCACTTCGGTGCCACTCTTATCGGCCCTGCCAACGCCCCCGCTTGAGCCTCAACCCGAACTCGGGGGCATCACCGAGTGCCACGCCGCTTCGATGTCCGCCATCGCAACATCATCGCGTACACAGGCGCCTTGTCGCATCGGAAGAACCAACCGAAGTCGATCACCGTCTACTTTCTTGTCGTATCGCATCGCCGCACACAGCGCCTTTGTCGGCTTGGGCTGGGCAATCGATATCGGAAGACCGAGATCGGTCAGCAGTACCCGCACCCGGTTTACGGCATCTGCCGTGCACAATCCCAAACGCTCGGCGCACGTCATCGCAGCGGACAAGCCGACCGAAACGGCTTCGCCGTGCGTCAAGTCGAGTTCCTTGATCGGTTCGATCACATGGGCAAAGGTATGCCCCAGATTCAGCAGCATGCGACCGCCCGCCTCACGTTCGTCCTCCTGCACGATTTGCCGCTTGGCGTTGATCGAGCGAACCAAGATAGCTTCGATGGCTCCGCGATCTCCCGCTCGAAGTGCCGCTGCATGCCGCTCAAGCAAACACATGAGGTCAGGATCGCTGATGATGGCATGCTTGACGCACTCAGCCAGCCCGCCGCGGAACTCTCGCAGCGGCAGCGTGTCGAGCGTTTCGGCATCGACCAGCACGAGTTTCGGAGCCCAGAAAGCACCTGCGAGGTTCTTTCCCAACCGTGACAGACTCGGAAGCGGAAGGTTCACCCCCGTCTTCCCGCCGATCGAAGCGTCCACCATTGCCAGAAGCGTCGTCGGCACCTGAACGAGATCGATTCCACGCAGATAGGTTGCGGCCGCGAAGCCAGCCACATCTCCGGTCAGCCCCCCTCCCACGGCGATGATGGCTGAATGTCGGTCGAGTCCACCGGCAAGGGCCGCCTCCCAGATTCGCTCAACGGCCTCCATCCGCTTGAGGGGTTCCTCCGCTGGCAGCGTCGTGATCGCCGCCTCCCAACCATCTGGCTGGAGGGACTCAAGAACGGCCGCGGCGTGGGGAGCGAGCACCTGCTCGTCCGCTACAACGAGCACACGCCGGGCCTGGCTCGCACGAGCGATGTACTTCGCTGCCGCCCTCAGGCAACCCGGCTCGATCAGCACGTCGTAGTCACCCTGACGGGAGGTGATGGAGATTCGAGTACTCATTCCTGCTCTTCATCGGCCCGGCGAGCCAATTCCGCCAAGGCATCGGCAGGATCTGTGGGGAGATCACTCGACTCCACCGCCAACCAATCTGCCTCCAACTCGTTCTCCACGCCCATCACACGGGCTGGCCGCGGTCTGATTGGCCGACGGCCAAACATGATGGCCAACATGAGGAACACAGCGAGCAAGCCTGCCAAGAGAGCAAGCATCCATACGGGAAAGGCAGCGGAGGACATTCGCAGGAGCGGCCCCTCTGCCTGTAGAAACGTGTATCTGTGTGTCATGCCATCACGGGCAATCTGCACGGAATCGTCGCCTCGGATGCCAACGACATGCACTCGATCGCCAACGATGCATCCCTCCACCTGTTCTTGTCCGCGAACAAGGACAAGTTGATCACCACCGCCGCGAATCCAGATGTCTCGGAATCCGGACTGCCCATGGTCAATCTGCTCAATCCGACCCTCAACCGACATCGGCTCGCCGATGGGCGGCAGGCTCACGGCGGCCAGAAGTAAGATCAACTGCACCATGCCAGCCCTCCACACACGGCACCGCCCATACGCGTCAAGACGACCCCAAGGGGATTCGAACCCCTGTTCCCAGGATGAAAACCTGATGTCCTAGACCTGACTAGACGATGGGGTCAAGTCAGGGGATGATAGCGGATCATGCCACCAGACCTCACCACCCAATGACTACGGCCACACTCACGATCCTCTGCCCAATGCAAATGGAGGCGGCAAAACTCAGCGGCCTCGCCCGCCGTCAAGGCTGGACGCTTCTGACAACCGGGATCGGCGGGGATGCCATTGAGCGGGCGCTCTCCACAGTGCCGGCTCGTTGCCCGGTGCTGCTCGCAGGAGTCGCCGGCGCGCTTGTGCCCGACCTCGAGCCCGGATCGGCGCACTTGATCGCCGAGGTCGTTGCACGAGATGGGATTCTGCAAAGCCCGCTGATTGCTGAAGGGCTCCGCATCACAGGTGCCGACAAGATCATCGCCACACCCAGCGACAAGGCTGCGTTGGCAACGCGAACCGGCGCCCACATCGTTGACATGGAGTCCCATGCCTTTGCGGCGGCCGCCGAGGCCGCGAACCGGCCCTGGGCGATTATTCGCGGGGTGAGCGATGGGATCGACCACCATCTACCGGCCGGTTGTGATCAGTGGTTCACGCCTGATGGTCGCATACGGTCTCTCCGAGCGGCGAAAGATCTTCTTGGGCGACCTCGGGAACTCCTGCAGATGCTCTCCTTCGCCCGAAGAACACATCTGGCCATGCGGCGGGTTGCCGCACTC
>JASMMN010000016.1 GCA_030748155.1 Phycisphaerales bacterium | reverse complement strand
CCTTCGTCGGTGCCATCGCCTATGTGTTTCTCGGAGGTGCTCGCATCGCAGGAAAGCGGCGGAGGCGGCACGCCCACATTCATACCAACTACTCCACGAGTCGCGGCGAGAGTACCCAATACCTGCAGGATTCCCAGACGGATATTCCCGCGCCCTATGACCGGATCTTCTCGCTCGCAGGCGCCGTCAGCGAGACCGATGTACTCGGCGGAAACGCCCTTGAACTCATCGGTGGACCCGAGGAATTCGCAGACCGACTCGAACAGGCGATCGAAGATGCTCGCCGGAGCGTACACATCCTCAGTTACATCTACCTTGATGACGAGGTCGGTCAACGAATCGGAGAAGCAATGATGCGAGCCGCCGAGCGGGGCGTGGTAGTCCGCCTGCAGGTGGACTCGGTGGGTTCCCGCAACTTCCTCGGATCCGAACTGCGTCGCCAAATTGAAGCCAGTGGCGTCCGGGTCGCCGAAATGCTGCCTGCCAAAGTACTCCGAGTGGTGCTTTCCCGCATGGACATCCGCAACCACCGCAAAATCATGATCTTCGACAACGAGATCGGATGGGTTGGCAGTCGAAACATCGCATCGCCGGCCTTCGGGCCCAAGGCCAAGTACGCACCATGGGTCGACTGCATGGCCACTGTCCGCGGACCGGTGGTACAGGATCTTCAGTGCCTCTTCTTCGAAGACTGGGAGGTCAACACGGGTGAATCGCACGATGATTTGCTGAAATCCACCCCGGCAACCATCGATGGCACCGCATGCTGCCAGATCGTCGGAACCGGGCCCAACTTCAACAACGAAGCGCTCACGCAGATGCTCCAAGCCTGTTTCCACGCGGCGAAGGACGAATTGGTACTGACCACCCCCTACTACGTGCCGGACGCAGCGACCGAGGCGGCCCTCCGCGCCGCAGCCCTGCGGGGCGTCCATACGACCCTCATCGTCCCAGCCCGCAACGACTCTTGCCTCGTTGGGATGGCCAGCCGCAGCCACTACGCCAGCCTCATCCGGGCGGGCGTAGACATCTGGGAATACGATGCGGGCCTGCTGCACGCCAAGACGATGACCGTCGATCACGACCTCTTCATGATTGGCTCAGCCAACCTCGACCGCCGCTCGCTGGAACTGAATTTCGAGGTCAGCATGTTCGGATGGTGTCCTGAATTCGCCAGCCGGCTGCACTTCCTCCAGATGTCCTATCTCAACGACTGCCAGCGGGCTGATTCGGCCCGGTGGCTGAACCAGCCGGCCCCGTCGCGGCTGCTCTACAACATGGCGGGGCTGCTCAGCCCGCTCTTGTAGGAACCCCTTCAGGGCTGTTTTTGAGCGTTGTGGGGCCCCGGAAGGGCGGCCCCAGATACTGGTTTTGCGGGCAAATGGGATCCGGTGGGCGGCAGGACGCGAAAGGACGCTTGGAACAAGCGACGGCTGGGGGTATGCTGGTGCCTTCAGGCGGTGTCTTGACAAGGACTTACGCCGCTGGCAGGGAAGAGACAGAGATCAGAATGCTATCCATCGCGCGATATCCCGCCCTGCTCATTGCAGCAGGTGTTCTTGCCCCGCTTCCAGGAGTCGCCGCAGGATCGAGTGCCACTATCACGATCGGCGGCGTAAGCCACGAGTTGGTGGCTGGTGACCTGCCGAGCATGTTCGGCGAACCCGGATCCTTCATCACGTCCGATGACCTCGCCGCCCTCAACGACTCGCTCGTCACGGCCGGCATCGAAACCGTCGGTCATGTCTCCCTCCTGCTCGCAGAAACCGAACGAGGTCCCTCGCTCATTGCGCTCTTCGATGGAGATGACGGCAGTTCTCCTGGAACCCCTCCGACCTCCTTACTCGGCGTTCAAATGGTGTGGCAGGGCACGGACACCAGTCTGGTCAACCTCGACTCCGGCGGATCCTGGATTGTCTCACCGGCGGGCGATGACTTGATTGGCGCTGGCGCGTTTCAGTGGCAGCAGGGTCTGAGTTTCGAAGCGCTCGCCCTGACCGAGCTGATCAACATGCAGTCGGTAGAAATGCAACTGTTCGACCTCGGCCTCTACAACATGGACGAGCAGGTACTTCAACTGATCACCTTCGGCGATGTCGGTTCGTGGGAAGTCGAAAGCACCGCGGCGTTCTCAGACGAACATGAGATCGTCGTTGACGCCACAATTGTGATCCCGGCGCCGGGGGCACTGGCGTTGCTCGCATTGGCTGGATTCGGCTCGCGGCGCAGACGCTGCTGACCAATAGTCGAAACCCCTCCGGGCCATTGGCATCCAAGAACTCCCTGACGCACCTTCTCGGACAGGGCCTGGTCCCTTCCTAGCATGGTCCCCATGCAGAGATCACTGCCAGCAGATCGTTCACATCGACGATGCCGTCGCCATTGACATCGGATGAACCGCCGCCCGACTGTCCCCAATCGCCAAGCACGGCAAGGGCATCGTCCACGCCGACATCACCGGAGCCGTCCACATCTGCCGGGCATGGATTGCCCTGATCGCACGCATCGGGATCGTCGCAGTCGGCGCCGGGTGGACCCCAGAGTCCACCAAAGGCGGCGCAATCGGCCTCTTCGAGATCATCGAAGCACTGAGAGCCGTCGCTGAGGCAGCACCAACTGGTCGGTGCCGGGCAATCTTCGGTATCACAAAGGGTGCTGTCGCCGCGGAAGGTTCCCCCTGCAGCCACGCAGTCTTCAGGCGAGAGTGCGTCGAGGCAGGAACCATCCGGCAGACAGCAGGCACCCTC
>JASMMN010000015.1 GCA_030748155.1 Phycisphaerales bacterium | reverse complement strand
GACGCCCCGAACAGCCGTCGTCGTGATCGTCGCATCTGCCGCGGCGGCGAGCGGAGCCAAGGATCTCCAATCCTTCATTGCCGACGGGCCGGGATTCTGGGTCTTCATTGGCGGCATCGTGGTGCTGATCATCGTGCTGGCGATCATTGCATCCATCGCCAAGCGAGCACTGACGAGGGTTCAGCAGTCCTGACCCCAGTAGCCAAGCACTGCAAGCACATCGTTGACATCGACTACGCCCGATCCGTCCACATCGGCGTCACATCCACTGCATGGACCCCAATTGCCGATGATCTCCAACAAATCGTTTACGCCGACTTGACCATCACCATCGACATCCTCGCTGCAGGTGGTGTCTTCAGCACCATGCCACCACGACGAGGCGGGGATGACCTGCCGCGGCGTATCCGGCCCTTCGATTCTCGCAACAAGGCCAGCGCCGCCTGTATTCTCGAAGAACTCGATGCGGATGGCGTGTTTCCCGGCCATCAAGCCGATCGTTCCGAACTTCTCCACCATACCGTGCAAGCCGTCATTGTCGACAAGAACAGTCTCGCCGATGAAAAGTCTGGACCCGTCATCAGACTCGATGGAGATCGTGTAGAGACCAGAATCGGTCACTTCGACATACCCCTCAAATACGGCACCAACCTCGTCACTTCGTCCACTGGTCGCAAATGCCCCTGCCGTGCTCACGTACCCAATCTGCGGAACCACATCCCCAAAATAAGGACTCAGCGTCGAGAAGTCGGGCAGTACCGCGGGTGATGATAGCGCGTAGTAATCGACAAGTGAACCAGGCTCGACGTTGCTTGGATTCTCCGGAGCGCGGAGGCCCATCACATCGACATGAACGGTTGCGCTGGCCGACGTCTGCAACTCGTAGGTGAATGAGTCATCGCCGTCGAAGCCGTCCGGCGGTGTGTAGGCAAGCCGATCGAACTCCAATTCGTCGCCTGGAACGAGTGTGATGGCGCCGCCTGCGGCACTGGTGGTGTCGTAGTCGGCGATCTCGGGTATGAATGAACCCTCGCAGTCTGAGGCAGAATCGTTGAGCAAGACATCGATCTCGACCGGCTCCCCGGCAAGCGTCTGGGCCCAGTCATCCACAGCAGTTCCGACCCCCGCCTCGAGAACACAATCCGGCTCAATCGAATCGAGGTAGGCAAGAATGACCTCCTGCACCTGGGCATGGAACCCGAGCCGGATATTCGCAATGCCACCAGCGCATGTGTGGCAGTAGGACATGATGGTGCCGTTCTCGGCACCGGCGCAGTCGCCATTGCCGCAGTTGTCAATGGGCGGCGTGTAATTGTGCGTGTGCCCCGTACCGAAGTTGTGGCCGAGTTCATGGGCCATCACAACGAGGTCCCAGTTGTCGGAATGATTGTCCTCAAGGGGATAGGGAAAGAACCCATTCAAGTACCCGGAAACACCGTACCCGTAGTTGTGATTGCAGATCACACTGAGCCACGCGACTCCACCGTATGGAAGATTCTCCCTACCCGTCAGGATGTGGGCGATATTCCGATCGATGTCATCCATGTTCGCCGTCCACTCATTGCGGAACTGATCGAGCATGTCGGTCCCACTATTGGGGTCGTATGGATCGATGTCCGATGACCACAGCCGCAGGTAGGACACCTGCAGCCGCACATTGACATTGGTGGTGTAGATCTCACTGATCCCCCCAGCAAGCATGATGGCATAGGTGGCCGCAGCATTGGCATCCCCGCTGAAGAGTCGCTCGGCAAACTCCCAATCAGTATCCAAGGCAAGCATCGCCACGCGACAGGGTGGATCCTGCCCGATACTCCGCCAATCCGATCGAACATCGTGAGGCCGTGGGGGCAACCCATCAATGGTCCTCACCTCACATGGCGGCGGCTCGAAAACAGACGTCGGCAGGTCCGCAGCATGACTCAACCATGCATCGCCCGCTTGACCGCCACTGCTGAGAATGTCGATTGTCTCACCAACGCGAACAAACCCATTGGTGAAGTGATCCGACACTGCAATGTACACGCTGCTGTCATCCTCGCCTTCCACGACGCCTCGCCAAAGCCGTAGTCCACCGAGATCAGCCGGAATCGCCCCGTCGGTGCCGAACACGAGGACTTCGGCGTTTGGAGTCAGGACATCAAACTGCTCAAGCGAGAGCACCCGACCAGATTGCATCAGGAAACGACCATGAGTCGCATCACTGGTTTGAAGATAATCCGAAAGTGCCGGCCACGACCATCCTGAATTCGCCAGAAGACATCCCGCTGCAAACAATGCCAACATTCCTCAAATCTCCTTTGCCACACCCACAAAGCCCGACGGTCCATTGGACCACACCCACCCCAAAACGCAAGTCGAACCTCTCATGAAAGGCCCCTCAGCAACCCCCTGAACCCCCGGAACCCCCGGAATCCCCGGGATCCCCTGAACCCCCGGCTTTCAAATCCCCGGTGGCGAAACAGTGCCCTAACTCCAATCCCGCAACAACTGCAGCAGATCCAAGACGTCGACCGACGCGGAACCATCCACATCGGCCGAGCAGCCACAACCGGCACAAAGGCCGTACTGGACCATCAGCAAACTAAGATCGACCGAATCAACAACTCCATTACCGTCCACATCGGTCGATGCCGGGACGGTGAGATCACATGCGGCTGGATTGATCGTTCCGAGGAAGGACTCGATAGCGGCCTGCACCCGCGGATGGAAGTCCAGCACCGTGTTGGTCAACCAGTCTGGCGGACACGAATGGCAATAGGACATGATCGTGCCGCCCCAGGCATCTGCGCAGTCGCCGTTACCGCACTCGTCGATCGGAGGCACCATCTCGTGTGTGTGCTCCGCGCCGATCGTGTGGCCGGTCTCGTGCGCCACGATCAAAACATCCCATGTCGACCAACTGTGATCCGGCGGCGGATCGGTAAAGAAACCGTCAAGATCCGATGAGTAGGCATAGCCCCACGAAGAACAAGCCGAGCCACGCCAAGCCAGTCCCGTTGATGCCGGCGCACTTGACCCGGAGAGCAAGTGTCCTATATGCCGATCGGACTCCGGCTCATTGGCCTCCCATTCATCTCGAAACTGATCGAGCAGATCGTCCACCGGTTCCGTTGGATCGTATGGATCGATGTCCGATGACCAAGTGCGAACGTACGTCACCTCGATTGAAAGCCCCAATTCCTCCTCCTGAATCACCGAGACGGCCGCGGCCAACTCGACGATGTACGCAGCCGCGTCATCCGCGTCGCCCGAAAACAGGGTGTTGGTGAACTCCCAGTCGGATTCAAATGCACTCTGGAGATTGTTGCATATCGATCGCGACGACTGTGCCCGTCGATCATTCGAGTGGGGGGCCTCGGGTGCCGCCAAGCCGCTGCACGGAACCCTCGACTCTTTTCCGATCGCCATCGTC
>JASMMN010000014.1 GCA_030748155.1 Phycisphaerales bacterium | reverse complement strand
CCGACACCCTCCCAGCCGAGGTAGAGCATCAGCAGGTTGTCCGAGAGCACCAGCGCCGACATCGCGAAGAGGAAGACGCTCACACCTGCGAAGAAGCGGCTGTAGCCCTTGCCCAGATCCGACTCCATGTACTCGCTGGCGTAGAAGGTGATGAGTGTGCCAAGTCCGGTTACGAACATGATCCACAACAGCGAGAGCGAGTCGATGTAGAGCGAGAAGTTCGCCGAGAACGACTCAAACTGCCCACTGCCCCAACTCAGGTTGACCCAGTCCAGCAGCGGCACGACTTCGCCGGGCGGCGTGTAGTTCAGGTAGAGAAAAACCGACGTCACGAACGAGGCTGCAAGACATACCGTCGTAATCACCGCAGGCAACTTGGTCTTGACGCGAAAGGCCGCGCACAGTCCGCACAGCACCAGCGAGAGCAGCGGAAGCAGCAGGATGAACCCGGCCCACGAGAGATCGGTGGCTGCCACGACCTCGCTTACGGGAACGGCAGGGGTACCCGGAGACATCAGCGGGATATGCAACGCCATCGGGCTCATTCGCGAAGCTCCGTCCAAGACTCCGCATCAAGGGTCGACCGTCGCCGATACAGCAGGATGACCAATGCCAACGCCAGTGCCGCCTCGGCGGCGGCCACGGTCAGGATGAAGATCACGAAGACCTGCCCGGAGAAATCCCAATACCACCGACCGAACGCGACCATGGTGACAACCGCCGCCTGGAACATCAGTTCGGTACACAGGAACATGACGATCAGGTTGCGGCGAGACAAAAAACCAGCCAAACCGACGGCCATCAACACACCGGCGAGCAGCAACATGTGAGCAAGCGAAACGCTTGAGAACTCGGCGGCGAGGATGCTCATGGCGCGCCCTCTCCGGAATCGCCATACTCGTCATGATCAGCCCCGGTGGCGATCGCAAGTTCGGCTTCGGCGTGCTTGATTTCACGGCGGGCCAGCACGACCGCGCCGAACATCGCCATCAGCAGGATCACGCCAGCCAGTTCAAGGCTCGCCGGAAAGGAAGCGACGAGACTCCAACTCACGTGCGAGGTATTGCCAGGTGGCGTCAACGGAATCGACACGCCATCCGCATCCTCGAACAGGATTGTACCATCACGAACTTGGATGGCATCTTTGAGCGATTCGGGCAATGCGCCTTCGAACTCCGCGGCCTCGAGTTCGCGGCGAACCTGCCTCGGCAGAGATCCTAGCAACGCGACGTCGGCGTCAAGTCGGGCTTGCACACCGGCTGCGGGCGGCAAATCAGAGAGTCCGGAGAATGTCGCTGCGACCACGACCCCCATGAAGATCGCCGCAACAACAACTGCAGATACCGGATCGCGAGGTACGCGATCGTATGAGGGAATCTCGCCCTCGTGCTCTGCATTAGAAGCCTGCTGTGCCAGCATCAGTACAAACATGTACGTAATCAGGATGGCACCTGCGTAGACAATGACGAGCGCAAAGGCCACGAAGAACGCCTCAAGCATGACCAACAGGCCACACACACTCAGCACCACCAACACAAAGAAGAGGGCCGAGTAGACCGGTCGCTGCTGCACGATCATCTGCACTGCGGCGGCCACCGCGATCAGTGAGAAGATCAGCACGAACACCTCGGCCGCCACATCCTCGACACCCCCTGGAAGCGAGCCGGCCAGAATCCACAGCCATGTCAGCCCGGCGAGGCCGAGCAGGCCGCCACCCAGTCTCGCCGGTCGCTGCCGGCCGGCAAGCATGGTCAGCAAGCCCAAGGCTGCAACGATGGTTGCGATATAGGGAAGGATGGCGCCCATCCGTGCCCTTCTGTTGCGGCGAGGGGTCGCCTGTGCCCACCCGCCCAGAGCCTCAAGAGGACCACGGCGGAAGACGGGGTAGGGTAGGTTCGCCGGTGGATCGCGGCAAGGCGGCCCCGCCACCGGAACAGCCCAACGGACGAGCAGTTGAGGGGGGCGGTCGGGGCAGACCGGGTAGGATCCCGGCATACATCGATGGCCCCCTACCGGCATATCCCGAATCTGCTCACGATGGCTCGCGGTGTAATGGCCATCATGTTCTTCGTGGCGATCAGCCTGTACCGGTATCCGGATGAGGGGCAGGGATGGCTCTGGGTGGCGACCGGACTCTTCGTCGTCGCGGCAGCCACCGATTACCTCGATGGATACCTCGCGAGAAAATGGCAGGTTGTCACCGCCTTCGGCCGGGTCATGGACCCCTTCTGCGACAAACTGCTGATCCTCGGAGCCATGGTCTGCTTGGCAGGCCCACGGTTCCTTGTTCCACAGTGGGCTGAGGAAGGCCGCCTGTTGACGATGGCCTCGGGCCTCGCGCCGTGGATGGTTGTGGTCATGTTCGCCCGCGAGATTTTCGTCACCAGTATACGCGGCGTCGCCGAATCGAGCGGTCTGGCCTTTGGAGCCAAGCGGAGCGGCAAGGCCAAGATGATGTTTCAATCGATTGCCATTCCCATTGTGATGGTGCTGATCGCCATCGCTCCACCTGGCCTGCACGCCTGGTCGGCCTGGACCATTCAGATTCTGATGTGGACCACCGTTGCCGTGACGGTGTGGTCCGGGCTGCCCTACCTCGCGGCGCTGCCATCCCTCATGCAGCAGTCCAAGCCGGCACCATGAGCCGACTGCTGTTCGTGACCGCCGGTGGATTGGGTCTGCTGCGACCAGCCCCAGGAACATGGGGTTCGCTCCCCCCTGCCGTCGCGGCAGCGGTGCTGGGAACCCTCGGCGGCGAAGGCGTGGCAATCACAATGGCCGCCCTGCTGGTGGCAGGTATCCTGGTCAGCCTGCTGCTGGCTCCTTGGTTCGAGCAGCACTTTGGACGGCAGGACCCACCGCAGGTCGTGTGCGACGAAATCGCGGGCATGTCTCTCTGCCTGCTGCTGCTGCCATGGCCGCCGCTGGCTGGACAGAGTCCGTGGTGGTCGGTCGCCTTGGCCTGTATCGCCTTGATCCTCTTCCGGGGCTTCGACATCGCCAAGCCGCCGCCGATCGAGCAGAGCCAGCACTTGCCGGGCGGGTGGGGCGTGCTCGTTGATGATCTGCTTGCGGGCCTCGCTGCGGCGGCGGTGTGCTGGGGGTTGATCCTGCTGGCCCGCTGAGCCGCGGGGTTCTCTACCATTGCTCGCTCCCATACAGGAGATCCAAATGCGCCACACGTTCTGCCTCATTCTGGCACTCGCCATGACTCCCCCGCTGCTTGCTGACGACGATGTCGGCAGTGGCGTCGTTGTTCCCAACGAACATGGCATCAACGGCTTTGCGCCAGACTGGGATGCCGATGACTTCGACCTCGCCGCGTATCTGGACGGACTCCATCCAGATGCCAACCTGTGGTATCAGCATGTCCAAACGCTGAGCAACCCGTGGATGGGTGGTCGCCAACCCGGAACACCGGGTGATGAACTCGCCGCCCAGTACATCTCGTGGTACTTCGACCGGGCCGGACTGGAGCCTGCGTTCGATGACGGGTGGCGGCAGCCCTTCGAGTTCACGCTCGGTCGTGCACTGCCTGAAGTGCTGGCTGCCGCCATGTTCATTGATTCCACCAATTTTGTTCGCGGCGAAGATTTCGGCGTCCTCGCGAATTGCGGCACCGCATCTGCGAACCTGCCGCTGAGTTTCGCCGGATACAGCATCGATGCCGGACCCGAGGGCTACACGTCCTTCGCCGAAGGCGATGACCTCAGCGGACGCGCTGTGCTGCTGCTTCGATATGAGCCACTGGATGAAGACGGCCAAAGCCAATGGTCAGAGGGTGACTTCTCCCCTCACAGCGGCATTCAAGAGAAGTTCCAGACCCTGCTCGACCGCGGTGCTGCAGCGATTCTGCTGGTCAATCCCATTGATGCCGTAGATGGTCGCAGCGGTTTGGAAACCGTCGCCTCGACGGCCGGTTTCCGCCCGGACCTGGGTATCCCTGCGCTGCACCTCTCGCAGGAGACGGCTAATCACCTGCTGATGCACGCATCAAATGGCACGGCTTCACTGCGGGATCTTCAACAGGACGCAAACGAGGGCATCGCCGGTGTATGGCACTTTGACGACGCAGCCACGATCACCATCGAAACCGACCTCGCTACGCCCAGTTTCAACACCCAGAACATCGCGGGTCTGCTTCCGGGAACGGGCGAACTCTCGGACGAGTGGGTCGTGGTCGGCGGCCACTACGACCACATTGGCCACGGCTATACCGGATCGCGGACACCAGGTGATGATCGAGTGCATCCAGGCGCCGATGACAACGCCTCGGGTGTCGGCACAATCCTGATTCTGGCGGACCGACTCGCTCAATCGGCGGCCTCGGACGAGCGGTCACGGCGATCGGTGATGTTCATCACCTTCAGCGGCGAGGAGGCGGGGCTGCACGGATCCCGCCACTTCATCGACAACCCGACCATCGATCTGGACAAAACGAACTTCATGCTCAACCTCGACATGATGGGCCGCATCCGGGGCGACACTGTTGCGCTCACCGGCACCGGTACGGCCGAGGAGTTCGATGAGATGCTCCCCCGGCTCGTCGAACCGACAGATCTGACCGTCTCGACAACGGCGAGCGGGCTGGGGCCCTCGGACCATTCCAATTTCTATCGACAGGACATCCCGGTGCTCTTCTTCTTCACCGGCATCCACGACGACTACCACACGCCGGAAGATGTGCCTTGGCGAGTGAACCCCGAAGGAACGCTCAAGATCATCGACCTGTGCGAGGTGATCCTCGACGAAGCAACGCACAGACCCGAGCCATTCACCTTCACGAGTTCCACTGCAGGAACCGCCGCGAGGGATACCGGCAGCAAGGTCCGCCTCGGCATCATGCCCTCCTACACCACCTCGGACAAGCCGGGCGTTCTGATCGACGGCGTGACCGAAGGCACGAGCGCCCATGACGCTGGCATTCAAACCGGCGACATCATCACCGCCTGGGATGGCGAGCAGATCGATGGTGGATCGGACCTGATGAAACAGTTGCGGGCCCACAATCCCGGCGATGAGGTCACGATCACCGTCACGCGTGGTGATGAGTCTCTGGACCTCGTGGTGACACTCAAGGGCCGCAAGTAGACAGACAACAGGGCGGGCCGAAACCCGCCCTGCTGCGCGTCTGTGAACATAAGCCGGATCCTGTTCCCTGCCTTGCGGTCCTTGACGGCTCGGCTGGGCGGCG
>JASMMN010000013.1 GCA_030748155.1 Phycisphaerales bacterium | reverse complement strand
GTCCCCTGTCGCCTCATACGACACCACAAACGCCTGCAGATCCCGCCGCCAGTCATCAGCCATCGACTGGTGCCCTGATGCATCTAGGCATGCAATGCAATCCTCCATCGGCTTCTTGACTGCATCTTCGATATAGGCATGCACCTCATCAGCGTCCGTCAATTCCACGATCTTCCGTTCCGCGTCCAAGCACTCCATCCACACCGCGGCCGCCGCCTGTTCATCGCCCTCCACCGCCGAGGCAGCGGCCCGAAAGAGCAGGCACGTCGCATTGGCAAGCAGAACATCTCGTTCAACGGGGCCGGATGCCACCCCCATATAGCCAGCCTCCAACTCTGCACAACGCTCCAGTATCACGCCCGTCTGTCCATGTTTCAGGAGCATTGGCGCGGCCGCTGCGATCAGGTCGCCAGCATGGCCTAAGTCGCCCTCGGCCACGGCGTTGGTTACGAGGCCAGACAACGCTTCAATCATGACGTCAAGCGGGTGGGTGCACCGGTCACGCATGCCAGCATCGCTTGCCGCCTCGGCGGCACTCACGGCGATCAACATCGCAGCAAGGAGGTCTCCCGCCATCCCCTCGGCCACCAGTTGGCGAGCAATCTCCAACGACTCCTCGTACCGCGACAGGGCCTCGGCGTGCTCGCCCTGGCCCTGCAGCACGTCGCCGATCTTGTCCAGCGTGTATGACACATCGCGGCGATACGCCGGCGTACCGACGTCTGCGGCGAGTTGGCGAGCAATCGCCAGCGACTCCTCGTACCGCGACAGGGCCTCGGCGTGCTCGCCGCTTGAAACCAGACAGTCTGCCAATTCGATGACAACCTTGCCCAGCAGTTCATATTCATCGTTGCCATCATGTCCGCCTTCGATCAGATCTTTCACGAGCGTCTCGGCCTGCAGGCAGTGCGTCCACCTCTTGGCGTGTCGCCCCAACTTGGCGTCAATGCCCGCCAACCGGAGCCTTGACCACACTTGGTCCCGAACGATCTTGAGGTCGAACGCATTTGCTGCAGCCTGCTGCTCCAACGCCAGCACACTCTCGACAATTGTGTAGGCTTCCATGTGCGCGCCCGCATC
Source organism: Phycisphaerales bacterium (assembly GCA_030748155.1). Classification (GTDB taxonomy): domain Bacteria; phylum Planctomycetota; class Phycisphaerae; order Phycisphaerales; family SM1A02; genus UBA12567. Next base: position 2,235 of record JASMMN010000013.1, on the reverse strand, counting down.
TTCCAATTGACTTGCCTTGTCCCAGCGATATCCCGTCGACACGATGGATGCGGGGACTTCTGTCCAGTCAATCGGTGCGAGTCGAACTCCTTCGTGGCGTGCGAGATCCCAGAGACCCTCATTTGCGGCGCGGCCGACGATCCACACAGCGGCCCGAAGGGCGGCCTGGTCTTGCGCCGCTGACCAATCGGTCTCGGCGGGCAGAGGGAGCCATCGCACTGCCATACTCAACAGGTCCATACGTTCGCCCGCCATGAGTGCCCCCACCGAGTCTGCGGGCGCTTCGGCCAACCGCTCCGATGGATTCCCTTCGCCGGGAGGCGCTAAGAGATCGCCCTCGCCATCAAAGCTGGCGTTGATCCACTCGGTGAGGTGCGAGCGAAGCGATTGCTCCAGGCGAGCTCTGTAGGCAGGGGCGAGCTTTCCTGCGAAGTACTCCTGCGCAGCGACAAAGAACGCCCGGTCGCGAAACTCCCGAACAAGCGGGTTTGGCTCTGAAAGAACAGCGAGCGGATCAGCACACTCAGCCATCCGCGATCGCGCACAACCCTCAACTTCAGAAGCACCAAACTCGCTGACAACACTCGCGAGAAATCGCCGCCCCACGTGACTTCCCCAGCCCAGAATGTCCCTAACATCTTCATCAAGCGTCGCAAACATTTTCTTGATCCGCCGCTCACGGTCGATCGGCCAGCTGCGGATGGTTTGTTCCTCGGCGGCGACGAGCGCCGCAGACGTGTCTCGGCCTTCAAAGTTGCGCGTAGACAGCAGAGCGTGCCCGATGATCTCATCGAGCGAGAGAAAGTTGCCGGCAGCCTTCTCGAGAATGACATCAGCTTGGATGCTTGTCAAACCAGGCAACGCCGCGAGAAGCCGCGAACGCATGGGGGCATCCGTCGCCAATTGAAGTGTGCGCACGCTGGCCCGAGGATCATCCTGCCACGCTGAGATCGAATCAGATCTCGATCGGCCATCAGACTGATGCTGATTCCACTCACGCTCCCAGTGCGTCGCCACGATCAAAAGCGGCCAGCGAAGCTGCGTGGCCCGGGCCATGATCTCTTGCACGAGTCGACACGTGTCGGGGTCGATCCACTGCGCATCATCAAGCCAAAGCACGACCGGAATTCGGTGGCGACCTCGCATGATTCGCGCGAGGCATTCGCAGAATCGATCAGCGGCGCTACTGCGTTCAATCTTGGCCTCCTCTCCGGGGCTGCCCACACGACTCCGCTTGGACTTTGCCTCTTTGGCTTTTTGTATGCCCTCGAAGGCCGTCTGGAACGGCAAGCCAGTTACGTGGTCGAGCGCGGCCGCAACGGCTTCGGCGACTGAGATGTTGGCGATGGCGTTCAGACCAGCTTCCTTCGCCGCATTCCAGATTGAACTGTGCCGGTTGACCAGTTGAATGTGCCGATCCAATGTTGCCGACGCCTCCGCGATCGGACACTTGGTCGCCACCTCGTTTCGCTGATCCGGATCCTCCCAGCGCATGCCCAGCCACAAGAAGAGCGGCGGCCCACCAGGGACGTGGCTCTCAGGAAACTCCGGATTGACCCGTAGCGAGTCCCTTCCAGGACGCTGAAACGCATCGGGCCAGTAATTGCATTCGGCCGGATCCCATCGGGAACTCACCGTCAATTGGTGATACAACTCCTGCACGATGCGGCTCTTGCCCACCCCGGTATCAGCCACGATCACAGCCAGCCGAGGCCCCGGCCGCGACTTACCGTCCTCATCGACATTGGCCACCTCTTCGAAGTGGCCACGAAGCCACTGCAGTTCTTCCTCGCGCCCAAAAAATTTCGAGAGCGCAATCTGATGGCGTGGCGCATCATCCGCAGGCTGCGCCTGTGGCGACGTGCCAGCCAGCTTTGTCACAGGCGTGGACGGCTTGCGATTGAAGATACGTTTCAACGCTCGAAGTGGATTCAGAAACAGGCTCATCCCGCTCCCCCTTGCTCGCGAATGAGGTTATGGCAATGCAACAGTAATGCACAGTAGCGATGCTGGGCACACGCCAAATGGGGCCTAAATGGGCGATTGTGCGTCGAATATGGTGGGTGTCCAATGAATCCTAATGAACCCTCCACCCGCTGGCACAACCGATGCGGCCACCACCGATAGCCACGTTCCAGTGGCTCGTGATACTCCGGCTCATCGGTATTCATTGCGATGCGAATTTCTTCGCACACTGCTGGGCCGATGTCCTGCGTCAAATCGACGGCATCGCCG
>JASMMN010000012.1 GCA_030748155.1 Phycisphaerales bacterium | reverse complement strand
TGATTGACCAACCGGATGGGGATGCCCCCCGACCGCAGCCGCGGAGTTGACTGCCGCGGCACAGGGTGCCGGCAGGCCCCGCGTTCACGACATGCCCACTTGGCGATCCAGCACGCCCCCTGAGGCCCGCGGCGGCGCAGGCACTGAGATCTGCGGCCGGCTTCTCCAAGTTCGGGGCCGGACCGTCGCCACGATCTGCCCCGATTTCAGGCTCTGTGATTCCCCTGAAGGCCCCGGCGTCCGCACACCACTCCGAAGGAGTGGCACGACACATGTCGGAGAGACCCCGCCGGAACGAAACAACGGGCCTGCGCGCCCACTGGCAGTACAGATTCGACCGAGCGATTGCCGGAGGTACGGGCAAACTCATGCTCTGGCTCGCGGCGATCTCGGCCGCCATGGTGGCGGTGGCAGCGATCTTCCTGGCCCTGGGCATTCGCCCGGACGGTGAGGAAGAGGCCCTGCCCTATGGGGAGTCGTTCTGGACGACGCTCAACATGGCCCTCAGCCCCGGGACGGTCGAAGACCCGGGCTGGCCGTACCGCCTGCTCATGCTCGCTGTTGCCATCCTCGGCGTACTCATTGTCAGCACGATCATCGGCGTCTTGACAGCAGGCATCGAAGGCAAGCTTGACGACCTTCGCCGCGGCCGGTCCATTGTGCTGGAGCGTGATCACACCATCATCCTCGGGTGGTCCAGCAAGATCGCCGCAGCGGTACAGGAACTCGTGATCGCCAACGAGAGCCGAAGCAGGGCTGTCATCGCCATTCTGGCCGACCGCGACAAACTGGAAATGGAGGAGTACCTGACCGACCGTGTCTCCAGCCTCGGGCCGACCGAGCTGATCTGCCGCCGAGGTGACCCATGTGATCTCGCTGACCTTGCCATCGTGCGGCCCGAGACTGCCCGGAGTGCGCTTCTCTTCTCAGATACGGACGGTGACAGTGATGCGCTCGTGCTCAAGCGTTCGCTAGCGCTCAAACGCATGTCGGAGCGTACCGGGCGTGACTGCCCTGTCATCGCCGAGGTGCAGGACCGGGAGAATGGAGAGGCGGTCCGCCGGGCCGGAGACGTGCAGGTGGTCGAGCCGGCGCAACTCGTGACGCGGATCCTGCTCCAAGCGGCCCGGCAGCCTAGCTTGAGCCTCGTCTATGACGAGCTGCTTTCGTTCCACGGGTGCGAAATCTACTTCCACAGCGATGCACAACTGAATGGCAGCACTTTCGGAGATGCCGCCATGTCATTTCCCAAGGCCGCCGCGATCGGCGTTGTCCCTGATGGCGGGAAGCCCCTGCTCAACCCGCCCATCGATTTCCACCTCTCATCTGGCGATCAGTTGATCGTCGTCGCCGAAGATGACAGCGACATCGCTGCGTCACTGGACTCACCGCTCGTGTTTGATAGCTCGGAATGTCGGGATGTCGCACTGCAGATACGGGAGGCGGAGTCCTATCTCATTGTGGGGTGGCACCGGTGGGCCACAATACTGGTCAATGAACTCGATGAGCATCTTGCCGAGGGGTCAACCATTCATGTCATGTATGACCCCGCTTGCACGGACGGGCCATCTGATGATCTGGCGGCCTCCCTCACCGCGATCACCCTGACCGTGGAGGAGGCAACAACAACGCGACGAACGCCTTTGGAGCGGCTCGATCTTTCGAGAGTTGACGAGATTGTCCTGCTCTCCTATCGGGATACGCTCGACGCCCAGACAGCGGACAGTAGAACGCTTCTCACCCTGGTACACCTGCGTGACATGGTCGAGTCGGTCGATAGACCCATCGGCATTGCAACCGAGTTGCTCGATGCCCGCAACCGCGCGCTCGCCTCGCGTGGACGCGAAGACGACTTTATCGCCAGCGAGGAACTCGTCAGTAACGTCATGGTGCAACTTGCTGAGAATCCAGACCTGGGTGCTGTACTGGACGAGTTGTTGACAGCGGATGGATCGGAGTTGTACCTCCGAAAGGCAGCCAACTACACCACGCCGGGCACTGCCATCGCATTTGGCAGCCTCGTGCAGGAAGGACTCCGGCGGGGCGAGGCGGTCATTGGCACCATCACGTGGACCGCCTCGATGACTCAGCCGTCGCTTCGTATGGCGATCGATAAGTCCGAGCAGGTCACCCTGGAAGCAGGCGACGGTCTGATCGTGGTCGCGCCCTGATTCCAACAGCGTAAGCGCCATCGATGAACAAACTCCCCGAGGCTGCGTGAAGCAGCCTCGGGGAGTCAGGATGAAGAGGCCTTCTGCAAAGGCCCGAGTGCTTCACAGATCAGATGAACGGCGCCAGAATCATGCCGATCAGGCAGCCGGACTTCCCGGCCTTGGCCGGCTTGGCCGCGGACGATGGCCGTGCCGGGCTGGCCGCTGGCTTACCACCACCTTCAAACTCCTTTCGGAGTTCGGAGAGGGTCATGCTGTTCTTGGCATTGGAGCCATCTGGCATCAGGAGTTGAACCTTGAATCCAAGGCTCTCCGCAATGTCCTTCTCGGCACTACCGACCTTGTGGTTGCCATGCAGGTCGAGTTTAAAGTCTCGATCATGGTCCTGCTTCGTGCAGATCTCGTGCAGCTTGTCGTCGTCGTCCGCGATGTGCCCAAGGGAGTTACCTTTGTGGCACTTGATGTCAACGCCAAACTCTTCGCGGAACCGCCGCTTGAAGGTGCTGACCTTGGTGGTGGGTGAAACTCTCATGCATGGGCTCGACGGATGTCACTGAGGCTGCTGTCGTTGTCGGCGTTGCTTCCATCGGGGTTCAGGATCTGAACCCTGAAGCCCATGCTGTCAGCGACTTCCTTCTCAACCGTCGACACCTTCATCCGACCGTGCAGCTCAATGTCGAAGTCACGATTGTGGTCCATACCCGTGCAGATCTCGTGCATCTTGGCATCCGGATCCGCCATGTGGCCTTTCGACATGCCCTTGTGGCACTTGATACCGACGCCAAACTCATCCTCGAAGTTCTTGCAGAACGTCGAGACCTTCGCCATTGGACTGACTCGCATGGCCAGTACTCCTTTCCTTGATGTGGCCCCAGCAGAGGCGGATCGCCTCCTGGGCCCGGTTGTGCACCCAGACATTCCGGGCATCCATCAACCCCCCATGCGACGCCCCGGGGTCGCGGGGCACACTTCTTTGAGAATCGCGAAAAAACACACTTCCCGGGCCAGAGACCCACACCGCATGGTGTGGTACCGGCGGCAGGCCCCGTCCGCCGAGAGAGAGGGAACCACCATGGCCACGCCGTCCACTGACCTGTCGCGCCTGCCCGCCCCCATCGCCATCCCGCTGGAGAAGTCCAGAGGCGGCGACCCTCAAAGAAAGGACCTCCTGCGGTTCGCGTTCGAGAATGCCCTCGGGCTGCTCGGCTGTGTGCTCGTTGGCGACCTCCTGGACCAACTCGAAGCCGCCGAGACCAGCGAGTCAGGCGAGTCAGGCGATGGTCTGCTTGGCCACTTCTCCGGTGACGACGCCGAGGCGGTCCTCCAGCCGCTCCGGTTGATCGGCATGGAACAGATGTCACTCGGTAAGTGGGCCAACCTCACCCGGACGCTCGGCGCGACCCTGTCGGACCTCAAGGCGTACACGCCCACGGAGCCGAAAGCCCTCTCGGCGTACGCCCAGGCGAAGGACCAGATCGACGCGTTGGTGACGATTCGGAACCAGGATGCGCATGGGCAGCCCATCCCGGCAGACCAGCTTGACGCGGAACTTGACACCCGGGAGGCCCTCCTGCTGGACGTTCTGGCAGCGATGCAGTTTCTGCAGTCGTGGCGGCTGGTCCGGCTCGATCGCTTTGAAATCAAGCAGGGCAAGCAGGTCTACTACGGCACCGAATACAGCGGGGAAGGATCGTCCGCGATCGAAGAGGAGATCAACGTCGAGGAAGTCCCCCTCGGGGAGCCCATTCTTCTGGGCCGCAAGGACCAGGCCAGACACATTCGGTTGATGCCCCTCGCCATCGTGGCGCCACTCGACGGGCAGAACGACCTGCACTTTGCAGTGTTCTCGAAGGAGTTGAAGGGCGATCCAGACTATCTCCACTTCCTAAGCGCTCGAGGCACATCCGACATCAGGGTGCCGGATTGGTCGTCCACCCATGGGGCATCCCTCGAATCGCGGCGAAGCCGCTTTCAGTCCATATTCAAGGAGCCGGAGATCCGTACGCCCCGGATAGACGCGGCGATCCGCATCGCCGATAGCCGCTTGCGGGTCGGCGACGAGGGCACCAGGCTGACCTGGTCGGTGGCCAATCACGCAGAGTCTCCCCGCCTGGAACGCCTCGAGGCGACGATTGAACTGCCGCCGATGCTCTCTGCCGGCGACGACGCGGCTTCCGACGCCATCTCCGACAACGGACGCCGCGTCCGGTTGGCCCGCGAGCAACTTCAGCCCGGGGAGGTGTGGGAGGAGGACCTGACCGTCTCTGCAAAGGAGCAGGGATCGGCCTCCATACCGCCCGTGGCGCTCGACTTTGCGTATGCCCGCCGCGACGACGACGACACCGCTGATGGCGAAGCTTCCGAATTGATCACCGGCCCGACCTTACTCGTCACCGATCCAAACGCAGCCGACCCCATGTGCCCGATCATCAACGTCCGCAGAACGATTCAAGCGGATGAAGGGACGATTCGCATTGGTGACCGCTTCGAGTATCGAATCCAACTCGAGAACATCGGCCTCGGCGCGGCCCGAGATGTGCAAACACACGTGATCATTCCGGATGGTCTCTGCACGCTTGACGGTCCCGACACAGTTCGCATTCATCTGCTCCCGGGAGAGTCGCGGATCTTTCGGTGGTCCCTGAGGGCCGAGCGGCCGGGAATCTACCAGGCACGCATCTGCGATGTCGTTTACCTCGACCTCACCGACCGCAAGTATGCCACCGAGTGCAGTGAGGAGTTCCGCTTCCTGGTCCGAAGTGACAAACGTCGTGAACTCCGCTTCAAGGTCCGCGACATCGTCTCAGACCTTCAGATCACCGAAGAGGAGCAGGCGGAGATCGACCGTCTCCGCGAAGCCATCACGGATGCCGCCATGGACGAAGCGCACAGGGCTGCCTTTGTGCATGAGGCGGCAAGTGACGCAGTCGTCGAGATCGCCCGTGGTGCGGTAACAGATGCAGCTGCCAGCCGTGGGGTGGCCGTTCAGGAGAGTGTCTTCACCGAAACCAAGTGGCAGGCCAAGGAGCATCCCGATCGGGGGCAGCGGACCGTCATCTCCTTTACGGCAGCCGGCACTCCCTTCTTCGCCATCGACATCACGGACGCTCAGGCGGGGCAACTGTCCTTTCACTCCTTCGAGATCCCCGGCGGCACGGCCCGACCCTTCGACATGAGCGACGCTTCCGTCTATGCGGCCAAGAGCAAGACCAACGGGCCGCTTCCGGTCGGCATGCGATGGTCAACCCTCAGCAGCATGGACAAACCGGGCATCAGCTTCCTGAAGGGGTGGGTTGGCCGCTGCCTGACCAGACTTGAACGCGAGATCGTGCCGTGGCGGACAGTGGCCGAGTCATT
>JASMMN010000011.1 GCA_030748155.1 Phycisphaerales bacterium | reverse complement strand
CACGCCCCTATCCCAGGCATCATCGACATCGGTTGGCAATCGCTTGTCGGGGAGCCCAAACCAGAATTGATCACCCTGTTGGCGGACGTCGGTTCCCTGGAGTTGGTCGCCACTTGCGGGATCGTAGTCCTCGTCGGCCGGGTCAAACCGGAAGCCCTGCCAGGTCACGCGGTCGCGGCGAGTAACCGGCCGGTCGAGATAGAGTTCCTCCCACGTGCGAGTCTCCCCAACATTGTCATCCCACGTCCATTCCACGATAAAGCTGCTGCACCCAACCCCAATCACTGTATTGCTCAAAGCTTGATCAAACCGCGTTGGACCCGGGGGTCGCCGTTCGGCGCGGGGCCATGCGAGCAGCGTCTTGAGAAGATGTCGCTGCGTACCAAGGCCCGGCAGGGAATTCCCCTCAATCACCAAGTGAGTCCCATCATTCACGTCATCCGGAATGCCATCGTCATCACGGTCACTCCACGGCCTGCGAGCAAAGTTTCTATCTGGATCATTGCCATCGCGGCTGTGGAGCAAGGATTTGCGAATATCACTCAGATGCATTCCAACCATGTCCACACGGCCCATATCGAGCACTGCAGCACGCCGCTGAAAGCCAACCGTATTCGCGTTGACCCGCCTCGGGTCGATTGGATACAACGACTCGATCGCGTAGGAGGAGCTGTTGTAAATCCTCTTGGTGCCCTCATTGGGAGCACCGGAATCGTCATCCGCCAGAATCGCGAGCCGCCGTGAAAGCAGCCACTTTCGTGCCTCGGGCTGATCCCCACGGATTTCGCGTGCCCGGTCCACCACGGGATCCGACTGCTGATACAGGCTTTCGTTCGTAGCGCCGTTGACGTAGCCATAGTGGCTATACACAGCCTCGAGTTGCCCCCCCCACCCACCGGATTCAAAATCACCGGTCACGTTGGAGCGATAGAACGGAGGCATTCTGCACAAACTTGTTTCGAGCCCGGAAGATGGGCTGATGCTCGTGCCAGTTCGAACATCATCGAAGTCGATGTCATGACCCTTATAGTGTGGCGGAAGGTCGCCTAGGGGCGAATCGATCGGATCTGGCGTCCCTGGCAGTGTGTAGTCGTATGCGGAATAGGGCGACAACTCCGCAAACTGCAGCGCATGACCATATGTGACCGCCGACGACGATCCGCCACACGCCGCGGCCCCGCCACGCGACACGTTGTACAGGTTGGCGCCCATCGGAACCGACATCTCAATACCACCCATGAAGAACATCAACTGATCGCATCGAACGACCGCCTCTCTCGGCAAGGCGGGATTGATCAAGCCAGGCCGGCCCCCGGGGCGTGAGTCATCCCAGTGCTGTTGGTTGTAGTCATTGGGAACCTCCACTGAATGGATGATCAATGCGCCATCGGGGCTGATGCGTGACAAGTCCTCACGAATCTGACGTCCGATTGCCCACGCATCCTGCAGTACGCTTCCCGATGCCTCTCCCACCCGCGCCACACTTGACGCCGCCTGAAAGGCCTTCCCACACACCAAGATCACCACAACCAGCACCGCTACCGAAACGAGAATCTCGATGAGCGTAAAGCCTGCTGCGTTGTATCGTGATCGCCGCATCACAGATTCGCTACCGTGACATACACCGGAATCAACTCGTAAGTCAGGCCATCTTCGGTTTCCACGTGCGGCGGGATGTACCACAGTCGGTCAACTACCGGCGCCAAACTGGTCGGATCAACAAGTCCTGTTCTGAAGTCGTATGGCCGACTCATCTCAGACAGTGCCATCGGCGGCAAGATGCTGCTCGCGGTAAAGAACTGCGGATCGACCCGCACCCGATCGTTATCTAAATCGAGTCGATCCAAACCGACCGACACCACTGGCGATGGGACGGGAGTACTCAAGGATACCGGCGTGCGATCCTCTTTCCGAACCCGACCGCTCGCCACCCGGTGCAAAGTGCCATACTGATCCAACAACCACTGGTTGGGGGCCTGCCAACCGTAATCCGGATGGTCCACAAGAAACGCATCGCCCGCATCCGCACCAGGAAGCGCATCATCGGGATCGCCATCGTTCTCATGGCTTCGTCCGACCATTCCTACCGCCCATGGACCAAAAGGCAAACTGTCATCATTCAAATCCAACGTCCAGGGAACAGGGATGCTGGCCTCCGATCCATCGGAGACGACCGGCTGCGGCCGCCATGACGGCGCATTGAGTGACGATCGCTTGACGCGATAGACAAAGATGGCAACCTGCACTTGCCCGCCAACACGGCGAAACACGCAGTCCCAGAAGTATCGGGGCGACGCACCTGCCACGCTGACGAGCGGCCACTGCCGCTCGCGAGCCGATATATAGACCTCAGGTACGGACAATTCCGGGTCATCGATTTCGACCCCGTACTCATTTTCCCGCCGAATACCACGTGGGTGAAAAGGAATCCCAAGCAACACCGAGGTATCACCATAGGGATCGTATGACAGGAATTGCCGCCAAGGATGCAAGGGGGGAAGCGAATGCTCGCCGATTGTTTCAACCTCTGACTTGGGGTCATACTGACTGGCATTGAAGACATCCAATGTCCCCGGTTCCACACTCCCGTCGGCACTCGACACCACGAGCGCTGGCCGAAGCCACGGCCATGTATCACGAGCCAGCCATGTCGCGGGATTGGTCTGACGAGCCTCCTCGGTTCGCGTCAGTTTGGCAATGATGCCCTGCTCCGTGGCGTCACTCCCCT
>JASMMN010000010.1 GCA_030748155.1 Phycisphaerales bacterium | reverse complement strand
GATGCATCGCCCCTCGGGCCGGCCGGAGGCCGGTCTACCCACGCCGGTGCTCACGCACGAGGATCGCGGAATCCCGAATCTGTGGCAGGTTATCGACGGCGACATTCCACACGGGTTGCATGTTGACGCTCATGGAGTCATTGCTCAAGACATCTCTCAGCACCGTGGCCTGTCGCCAGGGAACATTCGGATACGTTTCGCGGACCGTCGGCGACAGCCTCTTCGTGGCCTCACCGATGACTTCGAGCCGGCGGATGATGGCATCCTGAGTTCGGCAATTCCCTTCAAGCAGGTCGAGTGTTTCGGGTAGGTACTGCTGAACCAGATCAATCGCATCGATGATGTGCGTGAGCGCGATGTGATCCTTCGTCACAGCGGAACAGCCTCCCGCCTGATGTCTTCGGCGATGCTGCGATCAAGGCTGCGATCACTGATGATGTCAACCTTGCGGCCGATGAGTTCGGCGAGCGTATCGGCGCAGTCGATCATGTCGAAGAGCGAACACTGTGGACCACAGGTGACAAGCACATCGAGGTCACTCTCTGGATTCGAATCACCTCTGGCAACAGAGCCGAATACCCGCAGATTCGTCATGCCTTTGGCTGCTGCGATGGCGAGGATTTCGGTTCGGATCGCGCCGACGGAAGCGAGTGTGGGGGTCGTGGTGGCCGATTTTGGCCCCCGCAGAGCGGCGAGATAGGGGCGAATGACACGATCAACCCGGTCCAGAGTGCAGTAGCGGATCAGTTCACGTTCGGAGTCAGGCCATGTGCGAAGCAGCGTTCGAAGCGACTCAATCGCGACATGTTCGCCAATCTTGTTGCGGTACTTGAAACAGTCGACCACGGTCTTTGATGGATTGGTGACGCGAACATCCACGCCACTGTGCTGCAGAACATCCACGCCTGCCATGAGCGTTGTCTCGGACATTCGCACGTAGCGAACGGCATCCCCGGTGATACTGGGTTTCCACGCCCGCGATTCAATGCCCATCCAGATGCATTCTGGGGCGGCTTGCACCATGCTGTGCAGGTGCAGCGCTGACTGAAGGCATACGACACCACGAGGCACGCGGCTCATGCAGGCTGCGAGCCCGAGCGAGTCATCCCCATCTTCGCTAGGGAGCCGGTAGAGGCAGCGCCCAACCTGCACCAGCATGTGCCGCCGATGCAACTGATAGAGCATGTGGCGGGGAATCCCAGGCTGCGTGACATCCCGAGGGCGAATCACCCGTCGGGTCAGCAGGGACCTCTGCCATCGTCAGGCACTCGGCCCATCACCGCTCGGGAAGTTCGGGTTCTGCAAGTGGCTCCAGCCGATACACGCCGCCATCCCTCGCTTCCACCAGCAGAGACTCGGTGCCCGGCTCAAACACCACACTGGCAACTCGCCCGCGGAATGGCCGCAGGGTCACCAGCAATTCGCCTGTGGCTGGATCCCAAACTTGGACCCGCCCATCATCTGCTGCCGAGATGAGGTTCTTCCCGTCGGGTGTCCATAAGAGGTTTCTGATGAGCGCGAGATTGCCCGTGAGGCGAAGCCTGACGTTGCCGGAGGGCATGTCGAGAATCAAAATGGTTTTCGCCTGCGTTGAGACGGCGAGTTTGCGGCCGCTTGGATCCAACGCCGCCGCATTGGCCCACCCGAGTTTTTGAAGCAGAGGCACGCGGGTTCCGGACTGCCAATCCCAAAGCCACAGTGTGCTGCCGCGAGTGGCAATGACGATGTGTTCTTCATTGGGACTCCACGCGAACATGTAGACGGTGTTCGTGGGGACGCATGTCTGAGCCATCGGCCGTCCGGTGGCAGTGTCGATCACTACAACCCTTGAATGACCGAATTCTGAATCACCATGCTCGGCGGCCGCGATGAACCTGCCGCGGGGCGAGCGTTGGAATGTTGCAAAGCGATCGAGGCCGAGATGTTCGGTCGATGCTGCGTTTGGCTGGGCTGAATCGGCTGCTACAACGCATTCAGGGGTGATTGGATGACGCCCGCTTTGTCCATGTTCGGCCGATGTCACAACGTCGCCATTGGTATCGAAGAGCACGTCCCACACCATGCCGTCATACCCAGTGAAGACCTGCAGGGTCTCGAGTGTATTGGCATCGAGCACGCGTACGGTGCGGTCGCCTCCGCAGGTTGCGATGAGCGAATCATCAGCTGAAATCGCAACATCGCAGATCATGTCTTCGTGTGGACTGACGGTTCCGGTTGCTCGCTTGGCGTGCAGATCCCAGCGGCGAAGTGTGCCGTCCAGACCCGACGATACCGCCCATGATCCGTCGGAGGCGACGGCAATTCCCTCGACCCGGCCGGTATGTGCTCCCAACACGTGTTCATTGCCCTCCGATGTCACCAGTACAACGGCACCACGCATGTCTCCGACGAGCCATCCACCTGTTGGAATCGCTGCGACGAATCGAATCCCGGCGGATTGGGTTTGTGTTGCCGAGTCGACTTCCATGGTGGTGATATCAACCACACGCAACATTCCCGATTCGCTTCCCACAAGAACATGGGTGTTGTCAATCCGATCCATGGCGGTTCCATAGACTGCCGCGGACGCACTTGGCGTGTCTTCGCCAAGCCGATACCGCCGCAGACTCCCATCGAGTTCAAGCAGCACGATTGAACCGTCTTCCATGCGAAGCCCTTGCCATGGGGCGTTGCCGGGTCGCAGACGCCGGGTTTCGGTAGCCGTGCCGGCCGCTCGGATGCCGCCCAAATCGGTGATGACCGATGCCGCGTGTTGTCCAAACGCGGGGATCGCCGCGTACACGTTTGTTCCGTTGGTGTCAAAGCCCACCTGCGACCGCTGCGACGCAACGGCACCGGCGAGCAATCGCCAGGGCCAGCCACGCCGCGAGGGCGGTATCGCTGTCAGCGACTCCATCGTGGCGGCAGCATCATGTCGCGACCAGGCCATGGAAGCCGAGGCGAGCTTGCTCGACGCGGCCTGCCGCTGCGCCTGCTCCGTCATCACCCCAAGCGTGATGCCACCAGCGACAAGCAGCAGGATGATCGTGCAGACTGCACCTGCGAGTGCTGGCCGCCTTCGGGAGGCTCTCATGATCCACTCCATGGTCCCAGGCGGTCTGGCGAGCACGTGCGTTCCACCTTCGATGCGACGCAGATCTTCAGCCATTGCGGCCGCAGATGCATAGCGACGATGCGGCACCTTCGCCATGGCGGTGCGAACAACGGCGTCGATATCGCGAGACAGACCGCACCGTCGGGTGAGCCGATGGGGTTCCACCTCTTGCACGCGCTTTGCGGCCTCGGTAAGTGGAAGGGCGTCGAGTTCGTAAGGGTGGTTGCCAGTTACCAGTTCATACAGCACAACGCCAAGTGCATACACGTCGCTTCGCGCATCGATGTCACGGCCGGTCGTTTGTTCCGGACTCATGTACTGCAGCGTGCCAATGAGTTGTCCGGTGGCCGTATGAACCGTCGTGACGGCGACGTCGCTGCCGGTGCACCGAGCAACGCCGAAGTCGATCACGCGAGATCGTCCGCCCCCGTCGACGAGCAGGTTGGACGGTTTGAGATCTCGGTGCACAATGCCCTTGATGTGTCCGTGATGCACGGCGTCGCAGACTTCCGCGAGCAGTCCGCACGCCGCCTGCTGCGGCAGGTCGTGGTTGGTGGCGTATTCGGTAATCGGTGAAGCATCCTCGACCAGTTCCATCGCAAACCACGGCATGCCGCCTTCGCCGATGTCGGTGATTCCGGCGTCGTAGATGGCCGCGATCCCGGGATGGTCAAGCCGGGCGAGCGCCTCGGCCTCCAACTCGAAGCGGCGGAGAATGGCGGCTGTCGAGATGCCGGGCCTCAGGATCTTGATCGCCACGCGCCGATTGGGCCTGTACTGCAGTGCTTGCCAGACCTCGCCCATCCCGCCCGATCCGAGCGGGGACTCGAGGGTGAATCCTTCGAAAGTCATCCCGGCGCTGAGCGTAGTTCCGGCCGTCGTCAGCATGTCTGCGCGAAGTGTGCCGAGCCGCTCATCCCAGCGGACGTCATCGCCGCGAGATTCCGCGAGGTCGTGGGCGGCGAGGAGTTGCCGAAGTTCGCTCGCCGTATCGGCGGTGTCAGAATGCGTATCGATCCACGCCTCCCGGTGCTCCGCATCGACCTCGATTGCCCTGTCGAAGAGATCTTGCAGTGTGCGGGCGTTACTCACGCTCGGTATTTCCTGTGGCTCGTTCGAGGTGCGATGCAAGCCACGCCCGCGCATAGGTGGTGTCTTTTCGAACCGTGCGGTCAGTGACCCCGAGCACTTCGCCGACCTGTTCTGCGGTCAGCCCCACAACCCAGCGCATGCGGGCGACATCGGCCAGTCTCGGCGAATGTGACTCGAGCGCTTTGATGGCTGCGATCAGCCGCACCTCAAGATCTTCGTCATGGACATCGCGGTCCGAGGGCGCCGCGGCCAGACCCTCGGCATGGGCCAGCGTCAAACGCCGTAGGCCACCGCCACGTTTGATCCGCTGCCGAGCGCGGTGATGATCGACGAGCAGCTGCTCCATCGCCCGACCGCAGGCCCCAAAGAAGTGCGCCCGGCTATCCCAGTGCATCGGAGCGGCTGCATTCATCCGAAGGAAGACTTCATGCACGACAGCCGTTGGCTGCAGGGTGGCGTTCCAATCGCCAGACCACTTCGTTCCGACGATCCGCCTCGCAATCGAGTGGATCTCGTCATACAACGCTCCCCATACCGCAGCCGCAGCCTCATCGTCACCCGCGAAAGCGGCGTTGACCATGTGCGTAATCCCCGGTGTGGTAGGCATCTGCAATATCCCCTGTAAGTAGCCATCATTCTACATCGCTGCGGTGTTCAACGAGAGTCAGCAGAAAATGTCAGCCAATGTGCTGAGTTGATTCCGGCTGTGGCATCCGATGGCGAATGAACACTTCGCCGCGAGACTGGTGGATGGTGCTGCGCAACGTGGCCCAAGTGCAGCCAAATGCGTTCCGCGTATCTCAGGCGATGTCGTATTGCTCCATGTGGCAGTTCGCCGCGACCCGAGGGGCAGCAGTTGCTCGGTGGGATGAGAGATTTGTATGAGAGAGGATTGATGTCATGGAATGCAATTCGAACAATACATCTGCTGGGATGCGTACATCCGCAATCGCGGCGTGGCTTGCGGGCTTGTTACTCACTGCAGTAGCAACCGGTCAATCCTTTCAGTGGGCGGAGGCCGATGGGGGAAACGGGCATTGGTATGAGTACCAAGGGGGGCATTTCGTATGGAACGACGCTCAGGAACTCGCGCTGGCTGCAGGCGGATACCTGGCTACCCTGACGACAGAAGCGGAAAACGGCTTCGCACGAATCCTCATCGAGGACGAACCCGAGGGTGCGTGGATTGGCGGCAAGGAGATCAACGGCAACTGGACATGGGTGACTGGTGAGCCGTGGGACTTTGCGTCGTGGAACTGCAATCACTGCCATCCGAGTTGTCAGCCAGATTACGCGCACGAGAACTGTGTGCAAACGGGGTGTTCCGATGGGACGCAACTGCGTTGGGGCAACTACGGCGATGATGGGCAAAACGGAACTGTCCCAGGTTTCATAATCGAATGGTCCGCCGACTGCAACGGGGACGGCATTGTGGACTACGGGCAAATCCTCGACGGAACGTACACCGACGACGACGGCAATGGTGTGCCGGATTGTTGTGACAATGGGGAAGATTGCGATGCGAACACATCGTTTGTTGTTGTCCCTGACCACTACGCGACCATTCAGGGGGCTATTGACGCGGTAGACATGGGAGGCACTGTCTTCGTGCGATCCGGCACCTATCAAGAGAACCTGAACTACAGCAAGCCACTTCACCTGCTTTCTGAATCGGGCTCTGAAGGCACTGTGCTCGACGGCGGTTACGCCGGTACGGTGATTCGAATCGTTGGCCCCAACGGAGGCGACTATGAAGTGACGGGGTTCACGATCACCGGAGGCGTCGGGGCCGAGAATACGGCCGGGGGGATATACCTTGGGGGAGGCGTAGATCTGGTGATGGATGATTGTGTCATCACTGGGAACGAACTGGCAGCAGGCGAGTACGGCGGCGGGGGAATCAAGTTGGATGTCGCCTCGCTGGTTGCAACAAACTGCCGATTCTCGAACAACAAGACTTCATGGTCTGGTGGGTCAATCTACGCATGGAACTCCTGCTGCATTGAGATTACAGACTGCGTGTTTGAGGATGAAGGCGCGAGCGACGAGAACACAATGCTCGACATCATCCATTTGCAGAATGGTTCAACGGCCACAGTCGTAGGCTGCATGTTCAAGAACAATGTGTTCAATGACTCTGAGATTGTGTTATGGGATGGGAGTTCGGCGACGATTCGTGCGTGCGAATTCCGGGATGCAACTGTCGGTCCACCCTCGCAGTCCCCGGCCGGCGGGTCGGTCATCAGTGGTTGGGCGAGTGCTGCCACTACAGAGGACTTGTTCGTGTGTGGGCACCCCGAGCCGTTCATCACGAGCGTGACGCATGACGACCTCGGTGGGAGTTCGATGAGCGATCAACCTTGCAATCCCCCGCTGCCCAATCATGTGCTTGAGTTGACTGCGTGGCCGGACGCTGGCATTGTTGCGCATCACGCATCCATCACGCCACTCGATGCCATGACCGTCGAGTATTGGGTGAACAGCGCCGATGCGAATGGATCGAGCGACCGCCGCACCATCACCAAACGACCAGGCAACGGGGGCTGTTACACCCTTCAGGTGACTACAGAAGATGATTCCTGCGCCGCGGGCGCAGATGTCTTTGGCAGTTGCGCGAGCGTCGGGTGGGGTGCCATTGCGTGCGGGTGGACCCATCTGGCAATAGTTGTAGATGGCGCAACCGGAGAAAGCCGCTCCTACACCAATGGCGTGCTGACCTCAATCAACGACGCCGGTGGGCCGTGTACGATTGGCCAAGGAGGTTGGGATCTTCGCTTCGGCAATACGAATGGGTATTCAGGAACGCAGTTCCTTGGGCGGCTCGACAACATCCGCATTTGGAATGAACCGCTCGATATCGACGCCATTCGCTATTGGATGACCACTGATATCACGCCCGACATGACTGCAGAACTCCCGACGCTTGGCGGGTCGTGGAGTTTCGAAGATGGCATGGCGGACGCGACCGGCGTGAACAACGGCTGGCTCGATGGTGGCGCGGCCATTGTCGAGGACAACCTGATCTTTGTGGATTGCAATGAGAATGGTGTCCCGGACGA
>JASMMN010000009.1 GCA_030748155.1 Phycisphaerales bacterium | reverse complement strand
TGGAGGGTGCGAACCCCCGCCCGATGCGACAAGGCCACAAGGAATTCGAATCGCAAGTTTGAGCCCGGCGATGACCACGACGCTGCAGCAGGCCGGACTCGGGAAGTACCTCGTCGGCCGCTCGGCATTCTGCCGCGGCGTCGAGCACCTTCCGGTGGTGGGTGACCTACAGCGTGTGAATGTCGAGCAACTGGTGCGATTGTCGCCGACGCACGTGTTCGTCCAGCGTTCACCGGATGGTGTTGATGGTGTACTTCGACATCTCGCCGAGGCGAACGGCTGGCACATCGTCGCGCAACCGCTGATCGATCTCCACGATGTGCAGGCCCTGCTGCGGCGACTGCCGATCGTCTTTTCAAAGGCTGGAATCGCGGTGCGGTGCCAATCACTCACAGACAAGATCACCGAAGCACTGCGACCGATCGAGGTGGACGCGCGACCGAGCCTGTTGATTGTCAGTCCCGGCCCCTCACCGCTGGCGTGGGGACGCGAAACCTACCTCGGACAACTGGTCGAGGCTGGCGGTGGAACGAACCTGCTTGGTGGCGAGACCTGGACCACGCTGTCACTGGAGGACATCGCGCGACTCGCACCCGACCTCGTGCTCATTCCATCGGATGGTGATCCCGGCGATCTCGCCGCGTTGGAGACAGCGGCCGGAGCGGATCGTCTTCGAGTGCTCTCATATCCGGCCCTCGATCTACCGGGGCCGCATCTGGTTGCCCTCGCGCCGGAAATTCGCTCCATCATCAGTTCATATACTCGCCTTCCATGACACGACGCAAGGGCATCATTCTTGCTGGTGGATCTGGAACGCGGCTGCATCCGGTCACGCGGGCGGTGAGCAAGCATCTGCTTCCGATTCACGACAAGCCGATGATTTACTACCCGCTTTCCGTACTCATGCTTGCGGGGATTCGAGAGGTCATGCTGATTTGCACAGGGTCGGAGCTGCCCAGATTCCGCACCTTGCTTGGCAATGGCGATTCGTGGGGGCTTCATCTCGTCTACGCTGAACAGCAGGAGCCCGAAGGCATTGCCCAGGCGTTCGTCATCGCCGATGAGTTTCTCGGTGGTGATCCATCCGCGCTCGTCCTCGGCGACAACATCTTCTTCGGGAGCGGGCTGCGGGCTCGATTGGATCGCGCGAACGAGCGGACCGACGGGGCGACCATCTTCGTGTATCCGGTCGCCGACGCATCGGCCTTCGGGGTGCTGGAGGTTGATGACGACGGCAGGCCAGCGGGCATTGTCGAGAAACCCGTGGCATCCACATCGAATCTTGCCGTTACGGGATTGTATTTCTACGACGGCGATGCGCCGGAGATAGCGCGGCATGTCGAACCGTCGGCCCGAGGCGAGCGAGAGATCACCGCGGTCAATGAGGCCTATCGCAAGGCGGGTCGGCTTCATGTTGAGCGGTTCGGCCGGGGCGACGCGTGGCTCGATACGGGAACTCCCGAGTCGCTGTTGCAGGCATCCTTGTTTGTGGAGACGATTGAGACTCGACAAGGCTTCAAAGTGGCGTGTCTTGAGGAGATCGCATGGCGGCAGGGTTGGATTGACGATGAGATGCTTGCCCGATGCGCTACGCGTGAGGCGGGCAGTTCGTATGGCGCGTACCTCCAAGCCCTCCTTGGCGGCGACTCTAGGTGGTGGACCGGCTGGAGTTCAGGTGGGTCGTCCCAAACGTCCTGACTCGGTGTACCACAGTTTTTCCCATGCTTTGAAGTGATCACCGTCCCGAATCGGTTGCCACCACGAGCGATGGTCGAGATACCACTTCACGGTGCGCCGCAGCCCTTCATCAAATGACCATGTTCGGGTCCATCCAAGAGATTCCGCGGCGGTTGAGTCGACGCTGTATCGCATGTCATGCCCCGGCCGATCCTGCACATGCCGGATCAGCGACGCATCGCACTTCAGAAGTTTGCAGATCGCCTTCGCAACGGATTCGGCAGAGATCTCCAGACCGGCGCCGAGATTGTAGACACCGCCGGGTCGCCCATTCCGAAGGATGAGATCGATCCCACGGCAATGGTCATCGACATGTAGATAATCCCGCACGGCGGATCCGTCGCCGTACACCGGCATGACACGATCCTCGAGTGCGTTCGTGACAAAGAGCGGGATGATCTTCTCTGGGTACTGGCGGGGCCCATAGGTATTGGAGCCGCGTGTCATCACCGTGTCGAGCCCATGGCTGTAGTTGGCGGCCTGCACCAGATGCTCAGCAGACGCCTTGGATGCAGCGTAGGGGCTTCGGGGATCGAAGCGATCCGACTCGAGTGAACTGGGGGCAGTGGGGTCTAGATCTCCATAGACCTCGTCGGTTGAAATATGCAGAAACCGTTCGATGCCATGCCGCATCGCGGCGTCGAGTAGCACCTGTACGCCTTCGACATTGGTATGAATGAAGGGCCTGCTGTCGATCAGGCTGCGATCGACATGGCTTTCGGCAGCGAAGTTGACAACGGCGTTACATCCTCGC
>JASMMN010000008.1 GCA_030748155.1 Phycisphaerales bacterium | reverse complement strand
TCGACACTTCGAAAGGTCATTGGGCTGATGCGATGGAGTTCGAGATGCCGTGGATGCAAATCTCCCAGCGACTTGATGGCCTGCATCACCGGGTCATAGCGAACGACATGTCCGACCTGCAGCGCCACGCCTGCGGCGTCGGCGGCCTCTGCGATTGCGGCGGCATCCGTGGCTGTCGGCGCAAGCGGCTTCTCGATCAGGCAGGCCACGCCGGCCGCGAGCAACTGTTCGGCCGCGGCGCGGTGGTGAATGGTCGGTGTCGCGATCGTGACGGCATCGACGCCGGCTGCGAGCAGATCATCGATGGTGCCAAAGGCCTGTCCCCCCCACTCCTCGACGATGTCCGCGGCGCGGTGCGGATCATGGTCCACGACGCCAACCAGATCCGCTCCGTCCATCTGGGCATAGACACGTGCGTGGTGGCGGCCCATGCGGCCGACCCCGATCACGGCACACCGAAGATTCGTATCACTCATCGCACGCTCCTTGAAGCACCGTATGGTATCGACACCGCCCGATCAGCCTCGCTGCACACGCTCCCGCAGGGCGCGGTCGCGTTCTTCGACATCGTGATGGGCCCTGCTGATCCACCGGCCCAGCGAGAGCAGTTCCAACACCGAACGAATTGTTCGGAGCAGGAGCCAGAACCACGGGCCCACGACGATCAAGATGTAGATCGAGGCCACCAAGCCGATGGGCCCCAAGTCGATGTGGACCGCGTTTTCCGGAAACGGCATCAACCAAGTCAGCACGCCCACTGGGCCAATCAGCCAGATAGTTGTCGTCAGTCGCCGAGCGGTGTGCTTGATCTCAAGTTCATTTGCGATTGAGGCGAGACTCGCCAGTAACAACGCCACGCCAAAGATGCCAACGAGTTCCAGTAGAGCAATCGTATAGAATGTTTGGGATGTCCAGGAATACGTCCCCTGCTCTAACTCGATCCACAAGCCAAGCACCCAGCAAGGAATCGTAATTCTCGCTCCCCACCGCACCACAAAGAAGACGGGGTGCTCAACATCCAGCGATCGGGGTGTCACAAGCCAACTGGCCGCAGCAATCACGGCTCCCACCGCCATGAGTGCCCGCAGATAGTCCTTGCTCGCCAGACCCATCATCGACGCGATGTCGACACCGAGCAGCGTCATGAGACCGGCGAACAACATGAACAGCCCCCACCGGAAAGCGAACCCTCGTGTGAATCGGTCACTGACCCGAAGGGATCGCTCTCCCGCAGCGAGGATGTTGGGTCGGGCGGCGGTTCGCACGCCGCCGCCGCCTGCCCGGGTCGGGACAAATCCACACTCGGGACACGGCCCCATGAGCGGCGATCCCTGAAGGTCGTAGCCACACGAGGCGCAGGGTCTGGCATTGTCTCCATCCGCCGACGCGGCTGGTCCGCCATGAGAGTCGGGAAGTTTGCGGGCGCACTCCGGGCACAACGCGCCGATGGGAAGACCCGGTGTCGGCGTACCGCATTGACCACATGCGACACCCGAATCGAACCCAGATTCGGATGCCTCCTGCGGTGGCGTAATCGGCTCGGATGGGGCTGTGACCAGCCCGCACTCGGGACACGGCTGCGACATGGGGATGCCCCGCAGGTCGTAGCCACACCCGCTGCATGTCCGGCCCTCGGGGACGTCACTGTCCTGAGGTGTCAAGAAAAATGGATCGATCGGGGGCATCTCGCCTCCTATGGGGCGGTCACTCCCGCGCTCTGCACATGGGCAACGGCCGCGTGGAACATCTGCAAGCCGGGGGTGTCGTCACACTGCTCATCCAGTCGCGTCCACATGGGATGCTGCTTCCACGACACGTAACGCTCCGGATGCGGCATCAGCCCAAACACCAGTCCGGTGTGATCACAGATCCCCGCAACGCGACCGCGTGAGCCATTTGGATCATCATCGACGGCGTACCGAACCGCAATTCGATCGTCATCTTCCAATCGCCGCATCGTCTCGTCCGACGCATGGAATCGCCCCTCGCCGTGGGCGATCGGAAGCATCGCCGCAGCACCGGCGGACTGCAGTCCCTGTGTCCACACACACCGTGACCGAGGGTATTCCACTTGTACCCAGCGATCGACGAATCGGCCACCATCATTTTCCAGAAGTGCCGCTTCGGTTCTCGCGGGTGCCTCGCCCCAGGGACCAGGAAGAAGCCCGGCTTGCACTGCGATCTGGAATCCATTGCACGGTGCGATCATTGGAACGCCCCGATCGATCGCGGCGCGGAGGTGATCGATGATATGACCGCTGAGCATGGTCGCCAGAATGCGGCCGGCTGCGATGGCATCGCCGTATGAGAATCCGCCTGGAAGGCCGATGAGATCGAAGTCGTCGATCATGTCCGGCTCGCGGATGAGCCGGGTGAGATGCACTGGCACCGCCTCAGCACCAGCAAGTTCGAACGCTTCGACTAATTCGTGATCGCAGTTGATGCCTGCTGCGGTCAGAATGAGTGCGGTCGGGCGGCTGGACATGGCCGCAGCGTATGGCATCGCGGGATGGGCGGCGAGTGTCATCAGATTGTCAGCCCCGATTGCCAACTCGCGCGGAGTTCATCGAGTGAGGAATTCAAGACATCGCCCATGGTCACACGTGGTTCAGATTGGAACCGGCCAATGACCGAATACCGGATGTCTCCAAGCGTCTTCTCGAGTGCCGGGATGTCCGAGGGATCGACCTCCAGAAGATAGCGCGACGGGGTCTCCGCAAAGCAGGCCACCGCCAGCGATTCGTGATCGCCCCGCATGGCCTCGGCATCGATCACGAGACCGATCTCCCCGGCAAAGGCCATTTCGGCCGCGGCGAGCAACGCTCCACCCTCGCTCGGGTCGTGCGCACTTCGCACGATTCCACCGGCCAAAGCGAGAGCGACCGCCTTGGCAGTCGCAGGGCCGGCTTGAAGGTCGGTCACAGGGAGTTCCCTCGATCCGGGTGAATCCGAAGCGATGCGAACGAGGTGGCTTCCGCCGACCGCGGCCGTGGTGTCTCCAACGAGTACCAGCATGTTCCCGGCCGACTTGGCGTCCATCGTGAGGCAGCGGCTGATGTCTCCGACGATTCCGAAGCCGCTGATCAACAGCGTGGGAGGAATACGAATGGTCTCGCCGGTGTCGGTCGTGAACTGGTTGTTGAGCGAATCCTTGCCGCTGATGAAAGGTGTTCGGTAGGCCAGACCGCCGTGGTAGCACCCGAGTGAGGCGCGGACGAGTTGGCCCATCCGCTCGGGGTTCTCGCAGCCCGGCCAGCAATAGTTGTCCAGTACGGCAATGCGTCCCGGATCGGCACCGACGCAAACGAGGTTTCGGACGCACTCGTCTAGGGCCGCGAGCACCATGAGATATGGGTCCTCGCACCAGCCCGTCGCCAGCCCCGTGCCGATCGCCAGGCCGCGGTCTGATCCACGAACCGGTGTCATCACCGCGGCATCGCCGGGACCGATGCCTGAGGGACCCACGAAGGGCTTCACCATCGTCCGGCCCTGCACCTCATGGTCGTACTGCTGCACGATGTCCTGCTTGGAAGCGATATTGGGATGGGCAAGCAAGGCATGCAGTGTGACGGCAATGTCCGGCTCACGTGTCCCCGCAGGTTCTGGCTCCGTTGATGTCCAAGTTGCTTCCCGGACGCGATCAGGAACACCGCCGTGCATGAAGTCCATCGAAAGCCGGCCGATCTCCTCGCCGGCGTAGTGCAGAACAAGTTCGCGATCCGGTGTGCCGAAGACTCCGAGGTCACACCACTCAACTTCGTGCTCGGCGCAGACGGCAACCAAGGCTTTGATTCGCTCAGGCGACACCGCTAGCACCATTCGCTCTTGCGCTTCGCTGATCCAGATCTCGGTAGGTGTCAGGCCCTCGTACTTGAGCGGCGCACGATCGAGATGGACGTCGGCACCAAGGTGCTCACCCATCTCGCCCACCGCGCTGCTGAAGCCGCCGGCACCACAGTCGGTGATGGCCGAATACAGGCAGCCATCTTCGTGATCGCGAGCGGCCATGATCGCGTCGAGCGTCTTCTTTTCAGTAATGGGGTTGCCGATCTGCACGGCATGTGAGAATTCGTCGGCGTGCGTGTCGGTGAGTTCCGCGGACGAGAAGGTGGCACCGTGAATGCCGTCACGACCGGTTCTTCCCCCCATCACGATGATGTGATCGCCAGCCTGTGGGTCGCCATGCGTGCGGTCCCGCGGCATGACGCCAACGCAGCCGCAGAAGACCAGCGGGTTGCCGATGTAGCCGGCGTCGAACCAGACGGTGCCATCGACCGTCGGAATACCCACTCGGTTCCCGTAGTCTCGCACGCCCCGAACGACCTGTGACAAGATTCTCCGTGGAGAAAGACAGCCCTCCGGCACGGTCTCGGTTTCGAGCGGCGCGACACAGAAGACATCCGTCGCAGCAATCGGCTGTGCGGCGAGCCCGGTGCCGATGATGTCGCGGATACACCCACCGATACCGGTCGCGGCACCCCCGTAGGGCTCCAGCGCGGACGGATGGTTGTGCGTCTCGACCTTGAAACAGACGGCATGGTCTTCGTCGAAGCCGACGATGCCGGCGTTATCCACAAAGACCGACAAGCACCAACTGGACAGGCCTTCGTCCATGAGTTGATGTGTGGCGGCGGCCACGGTTGATTTCAGAAGGTTGTTGATCCGTAAGCGACCATCTGGAAGCCGCTCACTGTCGGGTATTGATTTGCCCACCGGCAGATCACCTTGATACTCGACCGTCGCCTTGAGTGTCTTGTGGACGCAGTGCTCGGACCACGTCTGCGCGAGGGTTTCGAGTTCGATATCGCGTGGTTCACTCCCACGCCCACGAAAGTGTGCCTGCACAGCCCGCATCTCGTCCAGGCTCAGGAAGAGGTGCGTGTCGCGACTAAGCGTTGTGAGGTCCGCATCATCGAGGTCGATCATGGGTACTTCATGCACGCTCATGTCGTGCGCATGTCCAATGGGGAAGGTGTCTGGATGCTCGGGGCCGCGGTGTACATCGTGAATCAGCGGGTTCGCCAGACATGAGGACGCGATGCGAACGCCGGCATCTTCATCGATTCCGTGCATGTCATACCGACACCCCGTGCGGACCTTGACGGTCTTCCCCGTCATGGACTCGATCGCCACCTCGACGGCGTCGGCGTCCGGGTCCATGACCCCCGGAAGAGGGTGGACTTCGATCAGTGCCTCTGAACGTGGGGATGATGATCCAATGACAGCCTCATCGGTGACGGGATGCGAAAGCAAGGCGTCGGCGATTTGCTGCACGAGTGTGTCATCGAAATCGCCTTCGATCAGATACACACTCGCAGTATCAACGCGACTCGGACACGGGAACTGCCCTGACGACTTGATGGCCGCCAACGCCGCGCGACCCCTGGGATCGCCGGATTCTGCTCGCGGCCGTACCTCCACACGATGCAGGCTCACATCACACCTCCTGCTCAAACATCTCAGCCTGTTGTTTGGCGAGCAGATCACATCGCTCGTTGTCGGGGTGCCCGGCGTGTCCCTCCACCCAGTTGAAGGTCAATTCCAGTCGCATCCGCTGCTCATCAAGCGGTCGCCAGAGATCTTCGTTCTTGACCGGCTTGCGACTGCTCGTCTTCCAGCCTCGGCGTTTCCAGTTGTCCATCCACTCGGAGAGGCCTTGCAGCACGTATTTGCTGTCGGCCCACAGATCGACCGTCGCCCCGTCCGGTACCGACCGCAGACCCTCCAGCACGGCAGTCAACTCCATGCGGTTATTGGTGGTTCTCGGCTCGCCACCGGTCAGAACGACCTCTTCTCCCGGCCCGGAAACAGGCCGAATCACGCAGGCCCACCCTCCCGGGCCGGGGTTGCCGAAACAGGCCCCATCTGAATGCAACTCAACGTGAAGACTGGGGTTGGTCACTTCGGCGGGGCTCCCTGCGAGGTCGGCAGTCTATTCAGATTCCCCCCGGAGAGTATGGAACCTCTGAATCGAGCTGCGTCGCGCCCAAGCGAGTGTTTTTCGAGCAGGACCGGAGGTTGTCCACGACTTATCCACAAACGGGGCGGTGCTTGGGTGGCTCTCATGGTCCGATATCACCCCCAACTCCCGCCGGCCACATCGGTTGCCGACTTTGCTTTGAACTGCGGCCTTGATACACTGCCCGGCTCGCCTCAGTGGCGGGTTTGGAGTCCAGATGCCCACGATCAACCAACTTGTTCGCAAGCCCCGACAAAGTCCCAAGACCAAGTCGAACGTCCGCGATCTCAATGCGTGCCCGCAGAAGCGAGGCGTCTGCTTGCAGGTCCGCACGGTGACACCCAAGAAGCCGAACTCGGCGCTTCGCAAGGTCGCTCGTGTGCGTCTCTCCAACGGCAAGGAGGTCACCGCCTACATCGGCGGCGAAGGCCACAACCTGCAGGAGCACTCCATCGTGCTTGTGCGTGGCGGACGTGTGCGTGATCTTCCCGGCGTGCGATACCACGTTGTCCGCGGCAGCCACGACGCGCTCGGTGTCGACGGTCGCAACAAGGCACGCTCCAAGTACGGAACCAAGCGGGCCCGCAAGTAGCCCGATCACAATTCAAAGCGTTCGCCACGTGTGGCAACGCAGGCAAGTAATCGGTGGGAATCGACGTCCGCCGGTGAACACACGGCCCGCAACGCGGGCAGATGAGCCAAAGGAGGCCCACCATGGCCGGTCGCATCACTGCATCTGAGAAGCAACTCCAGCCCGATCCTCGCTATGGCGATCGCGTGCTGGCGAAATTCATCAACTGTGTCATGCTCGACGGGAAGAAAGCCGTGGCACAACGAGTGGTCTATGACGCGATCGACAAGATTCAGGCCCGCATCGACAAGGACAAGCGTGAGGGCATCCCCGAGAAGGCGATCGATGCCTTTCGCAAAGCGATCGACAACGTGAAGCCCGACGTCGAAGTCCGCTCCAAGCGGGTCGGTGGCGCCAACTATCAGGTGCCCATGCCCGTGACCCAACGTCGCCGCCAGAGCCTGGCCTTCCGCTGGATCATCACGGCGATCCGTGGCGAGAAGGGCAAGCCCCTCAGCACGCGACTGGCGAAGGAACTCTACGACGCGGCCAATGGCGAAGGCAAGGCCTGCACCATCCGCGAGCAGACGCACCGCATGGCGGAAGCAAACAAGGCGTTCTCGCACTTCGCGTGGTGAGACAGGAACTGCGAGCCGAAAGCCGGAAGTCGGAGGCGCGGTATCACCGGCAGATGTTGCTGCGTGACTTTGGCGAGTCTGGCCAAGAGAAACTCGGTGATGCGTCCGTCTTGGTTGTCGGATGCGGCGCACTCGGGTGCGGTGTCATGGATCTGCTCGCTCGCGCTGGTGTGGGAACGATTCGCTTTGTTGATCGGGATGTCGTCCAAGAGACAAATCTGCAGCGGCAGGTGCTGTATTGTCAGGCGGATGCGGATGCTTCGAGGCCCAAGGCGATCGCGGCTGCCGAGCGACTGCGGGCGGTCAATCCGCACATTGAAGTGGAGCCGGTGGTCGCTGACTTTCACGCCGACAATGCCGAAGACATCGCAGCGGGCATGAGCCTTCTTGTGGACGGCCTGGACAACTTCGATACGCGGTACTTGCTGAATGATCTCGCTGTAAAGCATGGGCTGCCGTACATCTACGCCGGCGCTGTTGGAACAGGTGGAATGGTCATGCCGATCCTTCCTCGTCAGGAGGGACAAGGGCAGGTGATCCAATGGCGAGAGGATGCCGCCACGCCATGCCTCCGATGCATCTTCCCGGAACCTCCGCCCCCCGGATCAACACCGACCTGTGACACCGCTGGCGTCTTGGGACCAACCATTGCTGCGGTCACCGCCCAGCAGGCGGCCATTGCACTCTCGCTGCTCATCGGCCGGATTGACGGCTTCGGTCGGTCGATGCACTCGATCGATCCCTGGACAGGCGAAGATCGACGGATGCGTACCGGGGTACCCCGCGAAGACTGCTCCTGCTGCCACGACCGCACCTTTGAGTGGCTCGACGGATCCCGGGGCACCGACACCGAATCGCTGTGCGGCCGTGACACCGTGCAACTGCTTCCGACGGGTCACGATCTTCTGGACATGGAGGATCTGGCCGCCCGACTCTCGCCGCATGGAACCATTCTGCACGATGAACATGCTCTGCGGGTGGATCTGAAGCACGAGGGGGTGCGAATCACCGTCTTTCCAGACGGCCGGACGCTTGTAGGAGTTGCGGATCCAATTCAGGCCCGCACGCTGTACGACCGATTCATCGGTTCCTGACCGTACCATTTGGGACATGAACCCAACGATCAATCAGATGCATGCCCACCGGTCGATCCGCACCTACACGGGCGAGGTGATGCC
>JASMMN010000007.1 GCA_030748155.1 Phycisphaerales bacterium | reverse complement strand
ATGATCGTGATGCCCTGCTGCGCGGCCGCCAGTTCAAGAAGACTCTCCGAAGCAAGATCAAACAGAATGCTGCCACCATCAGGTTCGTAGGCAAGCACCATGACATCGCCGGGGCCGAGGTACCCAAGCGCCGCCAGGAATGCATCTTCGAGCCTATTTATTGAATTTATTGAACTACCACCCACGCCGCTGCGGGTCGGGAAGAACGTGGTCTCGGCCTCATGGGACATGCCGGTGACGCCAAAGCCGTTGTTGGTGGCGGCGATGACGCCGAGCACTGCGGTTCCGCGGGCCGTAGCGCGGGGGTCGGAGAAGTCGAGCCTGACCTCGCTTACATCGCCGATTTCGTCCTCGACTTCTTCAATCTTGACCTCGGTCAGATCAGCATGGATGCCGCCCTGCGGCTGACCAAAGAGTGTGTACTCCTGCAGCCATGCCGATTCGGCAAGGACTGCGATCTTGATGCCGTTTCCGTATGCGCTCAATTCTAGGGGCGGATCGGGCGGATCCAGTCCCGACAGTTCTTGGAGATACCTGATGGCGGACGAGAACGAGGTAAAAGCCTCTTGGACCGGCGACAGCGGGTCAAGCGATTCAAAGTTGATATCGGGCCACATGGCCATTCCACCGCCGCCGTAGTAAGGCTCTGGGCACATCTCGTAGATGTTCTGGTGGGGCGGCAGGCAGGTGGTGCCATCATCAAGCTCTGGGTCGGACCACGACATGGGTGCCCAGATCAGTTGGCGGAGCGAGGACTGTCCGCTGGAGATATCTGTCATGCCGGTCGTGATCGAGCCGTCGTCGGGATCTGTTGCGGGGCCGACCATCCACTCACGGGTATCGGCGCCGTCGTACTCCATCTGATGGACTTCTGCCATGGCGTTGATCTGCAGGCTGGAGAAGTTTGGGGCGTTATTGGGGTCGCCAGTGTCTGGATCGAGATCCACTTGCTCCACCGCTGGATAACACAGCTCGCGGGCCTTCATGGCCATGTAGGTGGTCCATTGTCCAGAGAGTGGTGGATGATCCCAGTCGACGGGAACGCCCATGTGACCGAAGTTGATCCACTCGAAGTCGCTGTACGCTTCCTCCGGGTCGTCAATGTCTTTCTCCTGAAGCATGGTCGCGATGACCCGCATGCAGCAGTCAAAGTCCTGACAGCCGATCAGAATGCTCTCGTCTTCGGCCACGGCCGCCCAACTGCTGCGGCCGCTCTTGGAGCCCGGGACGTTGCACTGTCCGGCCGAGGAGTAGATGCCCTGACAGCGTGGGATGAACTGGAACAGGCGACCCGTGAAATCTCGTGTCGAGGAGTAGGTGTCGAACTCATTGTCGGTGGGGGGCACCTTGAAGTTGGGAAGCCCCGTGGCACCCTGCCCGCGTCCATTCGTCGGCTGGAACGAGTTTGCGGCGGTGACATCGAACACGAAGCAAGAAGTGTCGAGTTCATACGCTGGATCGATATAGGTCGGAAGCACCACCTCGACGTACGGGTTCAAGGCGATATTCCGGGGATCGGGATCGTACTGGTTCGCGCCGAGAATGGCATCCGGGATGGGATTGGGGTTCGGTATCATGGGCATCGTGACGTAGGTGGGCGCAAATTCGGCGACATCCGGGTACTGCGGATTCTGAAACGGCGTCGGTCCATGGCACGTGTAGTTATAGAAAAAGGCACCGTCGGTTCCGCGGTCTGCCAGGTACAGATCGAGTGCCACCTGAATACAGAGTGGGTCCCACGGCTCAAGGCTGTCGGTACAGCATCTCGCAATAATCGCGCCAACCGCATCGCAGCAGGTCGCCTCATCGCAGTAGTTGCCTACGTAGCACTCCTGCTCGCCCGGGAACAGCGCGTCGTTGGTTGTTTCAAGAAGGGTTGGGAACGCATCGGAATGAGGGAAGTAGCAACTCCCTCGAACCGGTTCGCCAGACGCACCAGGATCGTATCGGAAGCCGTAGATGTCGTCCTGTGATGGGGGCTGTCCAGTTTGCGGGCCCTGAGCCTCCCAGATGGTGACGCCCGGTTGATCGGCGTTGAGATACCGCCCTCGGCCATGAGTGACCGGGTAGGGCGACTCCTGACCGATATCGAACATCTTGAAGTCGTCGGTCCAGCGATTGCGACCGTAATCGAAGGGATAGAGTTGGAGGTTACTCGGCAGGTCCTCATATTCATTCTGCGGATTGCCGAGCAACTGGTACTCAAAGACCCACCGGTTGGTGACCGGCGTGACCGGCCAGTCGCCCCACAGCATCGGTTCGCCGGGCCGCTGGGCGAGCCC
>JASMMN010000006.1 GCA_030748155.1 Phycisphaerales bacterium | reverse complement strand
GCCCTGACCGAACACGTCGAACCCGTAGATATCGGACCCCTACTGAAGGGTGGTATCGCAGCGATTCGCGTTTTGACTGATGACGCCTTGCTCGCGCCGACCTTCAAGTCCCTGAGCGATGACGAAGCGGTCGCGGCGTGGCAGGCAGCCCTCAACGCCGCAGAAGCTTCTCTGGAAGTACCCGGTGCTCATGTGTCACTTGAGCGAACGATGCAGCGAATTCAATCTGCCAATGCCGATACGATCGCACTTCCCGAAGGCGTGTTGTGGCGTGAGTTCACAGATGGCGCGATGGACGAACTCGATCGGTTCAGCCAGGTCATTTGGCCGTATGATTTCGAGCAGTTTCAGCGTCAGATGCGGGGCAAGTTCGTCGGTGTCGGTGTGCAGATCAAAGAAACGCTGCTCGGAGAGATTCAGGTTGTCACCCCGCTCGAAGGCAAACCCGCCTTCTATGCCGGTGTCAAGGCTGATGACATCATCGCGACAGTGGATGGTGACTCGACCGCCGGCTGGACGGTACACGATGCCGTCAGGAACATCACCGGCCCGGCCGATACCGGGGTGGTGCTCGGTCTTCGCCGTGAGGGCGTCGAGAACCTCATCGAGGTGCCGATCATTCGCGGCGTCATTCGCATGCCGACAGTCAAGGGCTGGAGGAAGAGTGGCGTCAGCGGCGACGGCCGCGCGGACTGGGATTGGATGATCGATCCCGAGGATCGCATCGGGTACATCCGACTCACCGGATTTGATCAAGAAACCAAGGGCGACCTGCTTCGAGCGGTCGCCACCATGCGGCGGAATGAGCCGCTGAACGGGTTGGTGCTCGACCTTCGGTACAACCCCGGCGGCCTGCTTGATTTGGCGGCTTTCGTGAGCAACTTGTTCGTGCCGAAAGGGGATCTGGTCACGGGCGAAGATCGCAATGGCCGCTTGACCTTCCGCTTTCCCGCCCGCTCCGTGGAGTGCTATCTCGGTGGTGTTCCCACAGTCGTACTGGTCAACCGCGGCTCGGCCAGTGCCAGCGAAATCGTCGCCGGATGTCTGCAAGCTCACGAGGCGGCAGTCGTGCTTGGCGAGCGGAGTTTTGGCAAGGGGAGTGTGCAGACGGTGCACCCGGTCGGCCCTGAGGCGAGGCTCAAGGTGACGAACCAGTATTACCGCTTGCCGTCTGCAGGTGGCGGCGCACCCGGCCGACTCGTACACAAGCGACCCGGTTCCACAGACTGGGGTGTCGTGCCGGATTTGGTCGTCAAAATGTCGGTGGATGACTGGGACGCATCCGAACGGCTGCGGATTCGAGCCGAGCAGGAAGTGTCGGCACTGAAGTTCCCCGAACCCGAAGAAGATGTGCCCGAGACGGATCAGGAACCGAACCCTGCCGACATTGGACCGCCAGACATCAACCGTCTGATCAACGACGGATACGATCCACAACTGGAATTGGCGGTGCTGCTGCTTCAGACGCAGATACTCGCAGAGACCTCCGATCAAGCCGATGTCACACCAAACCAGATGGCTGGTGGCCCCGTAATCGATCTCCGCAGTCGCGCGGGCGGTCGGTAGGGCTCAGATACCGTCCGGCCGCGACAGCACCATCATTCCTGTGCTGTAGATCCCCGGACGCGTTCTTCCTCCATCAGCGTTCGGGCCTCCACGACATCCTTGTCTCCCCGCCCGGAGAGGTTGACCAGAACAACCTTGCTCGAGTCGAGTTCGCGGGCAATTTGCAGTGCCGCTGCAATGGCGTGGGCTGACTCAAGCGCAGGCAGAATGCCCTCGAGCGAGCAGAGCATCTGAAAGGCCTCGAGGGCCTCGTCGTCGCTGACGTTCACATAGGTCGCCCGGCCGAGTTCCTTCCACCATGAATGCTCCGGACCGACGCCTGGGTAGTCCAGCCCGGCAGAGCATGAGTGCACATCGGCGGTCTGACCATCGGAATCCTGAAGCACATAACTGCGTGATCCGTGCAGAACGCCGGGCGTGCCGCAACCGAGGCTCGCAGCATGATGGCCGATCTCAAGTGATGATCCGCCCGCTTCAACGCCGACGAGGGACACGTCTTCGTCATCGAGAAATGGGTAAAAAATACCTGCTGCATTGGATCCGCCACCGACGCACGCAACGATGTGATCGGGAAGACGGCCAATCTGCTCAAGGCACTGCGAGCGGGCCTCGCGGCCGATCACCGCCTGAAGCGAGCGGACGATCAACGGGAACGGGTGCGGGCCGACAACCGAACCAAGCACGTAGTGCGTCGTTTCGACCGAGCCCATCCAGTCTCGCATTGCGGCGTTCGTCGCATCTTTGAGCGTGCGGCTGCCCTCCTCGACTTCGTGTACCACCGCGCCGAGCATTCGCATCCGAAACACATTGAGGGCCTGACGCCGGACATCTTCAGCGCCCATGTAGACCTCACAGGCGAGTCCGAATCGTGCGCACGCCGTTGCCGTTGCAACACCGTGCTGCCCTGCGCCGGTCTCAGCGATGATGCGGTGTTTGCCCATTCGTCTGGCGAGCAGCACCTGCCCGATCGTATTGTTGATCTTGTGCGCGCCGGTGTGGGCGAGGTCTTCCCGCTTGAGCCAGATCGCGGCACCACCAGCGTGGGCGGAGAGCCGCGGTGTATCTGTAAGCGGTGTCGGACGGCCCACGTAGTCTCGCAGAAGGCTGTCGAGTTCCGTGAGAAAGGTGGAATCCTCGGAAGCCTCCGCCCACGCCGCGTCCAATTGCTCAAGGGCCGCCACGAGCGTTTCAGGGACGAACCGGCCCCCAAAGCGGCCGAACCATCCGCTCGGATCGGGGGCAGCGGCGATGCTTGAACTCATGGCGAAGAAACTCCTAGGGTGGGTCTGCGAAAGAGGTGGTCGGTCAAAAAAACGGTCTGGCGTTCCTTGGCATCCGCGGACATCGAACCAAAACCGGCGTGCTCGCCCGGAGCACCGGTACGATCGTACGCCACTCGCGTCACGAGCGAAGCGGGTCCCTTCGCTTCTACCGCGTCGAGAAACCGCCACTGTCCATCGAACGGGATCCACGAATCCAGCCGAGCGTGGATGGCCAGCAGAGGAATCGGGTGCCACCGGGCGAGATGCCGTATTGGATCGGCCCGGTGAATCATCTCGATCGTGGTCGAATCCACCTCCGCAGCCATCGGAAGTTCGGACCAGTTTCCGCTGGTCGCTTCAAGTACGCAGGCCGCGTACCGGTGGGGGCAGCAGAGCCTCGAGATCGCCGCCATGCCGCCAGCGGACATGCCCCCGATTGCAACCCTGCCCGAGTCTGCCCCGAGCCGATCGACCGCGAACCGGCTGACCGAGTCGATCTCAACAACCGCGGCGAGCACCGCCTCGATGACATGAGCCGCCTCCTGAAATCGTGGATCGAATCGTTCACCGTGCCCAGGCAGGTCCATCGCGCACACCGCGATGCCTCGCCGCATCAGCCGAAGATACCGCCCGGGATCGAACTCCTTGAAGGTGGTTCGGCCATGAATCCACAGCAGCAGGGGAGGGCGATCCGGGGCTGATTCAATGCCCTCGGGCTGGACCAGCAGCGTCGGAACCGCCCCGCACATGGCAAGCGATGCTTGCTGGCGGAGCGCCGAAGGCAGGGCATCAAATCGCTCGCTCATGCCATCCTCGTTGACGTGACACGCTCTGGGGCCGATCCTTGTGGAATGTTGCAGATCATCGGCGGACAATATAGATCCCGGCGTCTTCAGACGCCGCCGGATGCCGGAACGACCAGACCCTATGCGCAACGCGTCAAGGAGTCGGTCTTCAACATCCTCCGTGGTCATTGGGAGGGAGCACGTGTGCTGGATCTGTTTGCGGGCGTCGGCACAATGGGACTGGAGGCTGTCAGCCGCGGGGCCGCCGAAGTTCTGATGGTCGAACAGGATCGGCGGATCTACGCGTTGATGGAGAACAATGTGCAGGAACTCGGCTGCGAAATGATTGCAGACACCCTCCGAGGCGATGCGCTCGGCTCGGTCAGTCTGCTCAGAGCGCCAAGACCGCTCGATGTCATTTTCGTCGATCCTCCGTTTGCGATGATGCGAGACGAGGCTGGTCGCAGACGAGTACTCGACCACATCGCTCGAGCAGCGGACATCCTTGCCGAGAGTGGCATGATCGTGCTTCGTACGCCGCTTGATGCGAAGGACACGTCCCACGAAATCGCCTCATTGGACGGCCCTGAGATCAGGGAATACCGCCGTCACCATCAGGTGCTGCTCTACAGGCGCAAGGAAACCTCGCCATGACCACTTCTGATGCGAGAGCGGCCGCGGTAGATGTGGCGTCATCGCTGCAATCGGCCGGGCATGTCGCCTGGTTTGCCGGTGGCTGTGTTCGGGATGAACTGCTTGGACTTGATCCCGAGGATTACGACATCGCCACCGACGCAGTTCCAGAGCAAGTGTTGGAGGTATTCCCTCGCGCACGCTCGGTCGGTGTCTCGTTCGGCGTCATGCTCGTTCACCGACATGGGTTCAGTGTGGAGGTGGCGACTTTCCGCGAGGAGGGCGAGTATTCGGATCATCGCCGCCCGGACAATGTCCGCTTCACCAATGCGCAGCACGATGCCATGCGGCGTGACTTTACGATCAACGGGCTCTTCTGCGATCCAGCAACCGGTGAAGTACATGACTTCGTAGGCGGGCGATCCGATCTCGAGGCGGGAATCCTGCGAGCAATCGGTGACCCGGCGGCCCGCTTCCACGAGGACCATCTGCGAATGCTTCGGGCAGTACGCTTTGTCGCATGCCTCGGGGTCAAACTCGATCCGGAGACCGAGGCGGCCATCGCGGCGCACGCCGGCGAACTCTCGGGTGTGTCGCGTGAACGGATCGGAGAGGAACTTCGGCGTCTGCTCCAGTGCTCCGAACGGGCCAAAGGCGTTGCGTTGTTTGAGTGGCTTGGTTTGGGTGAGGCTGTATTCGGCACGCCAGCCGCGGCATCCACGTTCGTTCGTCTGAATCATGTTGGCCGCGAAGGCGGTGATCTGACGGCGATGCTGGCCGCTTGGTCGCTCGATCGCGGGAGGGAACATGAAGATCCTGATGAGACTGCGCACCTGTGGCGAAGAAGTCTCTTGCTCTCCAACGAACATCGAGACGGTCTGCGCGCCTGCCTTGCCACCCATGCTGCACTGCACCGCTGGGATGACATGGGCGTGGCAGCGAAGAAGCGACTCGCTGCATCACACTGGTCCGCTGCCGCCCTCGATATGATTGAAGCCATTGACCCAGAACAGGCTGCCCGGATCCGCTGTGACATCGCGGTATTGGCTGAAACGGAACTGAGTCCTGCTCGATTGCTCAGTGGCGATGCGCTCCTCGCAGATGGCATGCCACCCGGGGTCGGCTTTGGAGAAGTACTCGAGCAGGTCTACGACGCCCAGTTGGAAGGTCGGGTACAGACCCTCAGTGAGGCTCTCAAACTCGCTCGC
>JASMMN010000005.1 GCA_030748155.1 Phycisphaerales bacterium | reverse complement strand
AGCGATGGCCGCTTCGAACCCGCGACGGATTGGATCTACCGGTGTGGGATATCGCGGGCGATGGCGACGGGGGCGTGGTGATTCTGGTTCATGACTGGGGCGAAGCGCCACTGTCGATGCTGCCGCGTGCGAGCGAATTGGTTCCGGAGGTCAGCCGCATCCTGATTCCATGCCTCCGGGGGCACGATGGAGCAGCAGGGGCGTGCGGACTCGGACCGCGGGAGGCGGAGGACCTCGGACGGTTGCTCAAGGAGATTGGTGATGACGACATGCGTCTTGAGGGTGCCGGGCTCGGGGGGTGGATTGTCGAGCGCACGCGGGATGCACCATCTGTGAACCACGTCATGAGCACGGATCCATGGTTCGACTCCTCCGACGGCCTCCGGCGGATACTCGCCTCATCCGGGTTTCCGGCGTTTCCGATTGCCACCGTTGCGTCGTGGCTTTGCTGAGAGTTTCTGTGGGACAGAGAAGCAGGAGCCCCGTATTTGGTGTGATCTCAGCGCGGATACGTCATCGACGTAACATCGAGCAACTCGTCGAGTTCCGCCGCTGGCAGGATGTCATGCTCAAGGCAATACTCCCGAATTGTCTGCCCACTCTTGTAGCAGGCCTTGGCGATACGGGAGGCTTCTTCATAGCCGATCACCGGGGCAAGTGCAGTGCCGAGCATGAGGCTCTGCTCCACCTTCTGTTTGATCTCCTTGCGATTCGCCTTGAGTCCCTTGACGCAACTCTCAGCAAAGAGTCGCGAGACATTGCCGATGATTGTGATGCTTTCAAGCAGACAGTCGCTCATCATCGGCTGCGCCACATTGAGGTCCATCAGCGATCCGGTTCCGCCCATGCCCGCAATGCCAATGGCGACGTCGTTGCCGGAGACCTTCATCGCGACCTGCATGACCGATTCGACGAGTACAGGATTGACTTTGCCCGGCATGATCGATGAGCCGGGTTGAATCGCGGGTAGTTCAATCTCGTGGATGCCGCAGCGGGGGCCGGATCCCATGTACCTGATGTCGCTGGCGATCTTGGAGAGGCTGACCGCGATGGTGCGTAGGTTGCCGTGCGCCTCAACGATGCAGTCCCGTGATGCCTGCGCCTCAAAGTGGTTGCCGGCTTCGCGGAATCGGACGCTGGTGTCCTTGGAGAGCCGCCTCGCAACGAGCGAGCCGAATCGCGGGTGCGTGTTGATGCCGGTGCCGACCGCGGTGCCACCGATCGGAAGATCAGTGGCCAGTGCCTCAATTGATTTGTGCCCGCGTTCAACGGCGAGATCCATCTGGGCGGCGAAACCGCTGAATTCTTGGCCGAGGCGAATGGGTGTTGCGTCCTGCAAGTGGGTGCGGCCGATCTTCACGATGCCGTCGAACTGTTTGGCCTTGCGGTGCAGGGCGGAAGCCAGTTTTTTGAGGTCCGGCACCATCACTTTCATCAGGTGCGATGCGGCCGCGACCTGAATCGCCGTCGGGAACGTGTCGTTTGAGGATTGCCCCATGTTGACATGGTCATTTGGGTGAACCGGATCGAAGGAGCCGAGTTTCTTTCCAACTGAGGTCGAGATCATGTTGGCGATCACCTCGTTGACGTTGACATTCGACGAGGTGCCGGACCCGGTTTGGAAGATGTCGACCGGGAAGTGTCGCATCATGTCTGTCCGGGCTTCGGGATTCTCAAGTCCAGCGGCGATGTCGCTGCATGCCTTGATAATCAATCGTGTTCGTTTGGCATCGAGTTTGCCCAGTTCACGATTGGCTTCGGCTGCGGCTCGTTTGAGCAACGCGAAGGCGTGGATGACTTCCCATGACACGGCGCGGCCGGAAATCGGAAAGTTCTGCACAGCTCGTTGCGTCGAGGCGCCATACAAGGCACCGACGGGGACTTGCAGCATGCCCATCGAGTCGTGATCGGTCCTGGTTCGTGTGGCGGCCATGGATCTGGTCCTGATGGTAAGAGGAGAAAGCGAAGGATCAGCCGGGCGAATCGCCGGAGTCGGCGCCGCCCATCATCGGGTCGGTCGCCATGCCGAGGCGTGCTCGCATGGCGGCATCGAGGTCATCTTCAAACCGGCGAACGATCTCGCTGCGAACAAGATCGGCCACCTCCGGCTGTTCAGCTTGGAGACGCTCGAAGGCGTCGATCCACTCCCCGGGCTCACTCTGAACGGTTGCGGCTTCGTCGTACAGGCGTCCCCGGATCGCGGCCTCGAATTTGGTAGCGAGCAGTTCGGCGTCGATTCTGCTCGCCGGCACCTGGTCGATCATCGCAACCACAGCCTTTGGATCACCGGTCTGGAGCACCAGCGGGCCGAGTCGCTTGGCAATGTCGGCGAGATCCTGCTCGGCGACATCACCGGAACTGAAGACCTCCTGAAGCACCGCCGCTCGCTGGGCTGGTGTGACCGCTGGCAGGGCTGCGAGCAGGTCATCAACCTGCAGCGCATCTTCAGTTGACGTTCGGCGGGCGGCATCAAGCAGGGTCTGCATCCACAGGGCGGCATGCTGCTCCGGCGGCGTCAGGTTGCCGATGATCTGAAGGCCCGAGAGGTCGGAGCCTCCACCGACAGCAGCGAGCGCGAAGGGATAGATCGCGGGGTCGGAACTCCTCGCAAGCAGTGGCTGGTCCACTCCACGCAGGTGCATGGCATTGGCAACGGCTGCCCGCCATGTGGAATTGGGGTCATCAAGCCGAGGCTCAAGGGCCTGTACATCGTCGGCGGTTCCAATGAGCGTCAGGAGTGCACCGGTTTGCGGCATACCTCCTGATTGATAGGCATCGCGGACACGTGGGAGCATCGCAGCGGCCAAGGCATCAGATCTGCGAGCCGGGTCGGAAAGGACTGTCCACAATGCATCGATGGCGGCGGGCCTGACGGAATCCGCCTCCAGCAAGGGCCCCACCTTCTCCGCGGTGATCAGGTCGGGTTGGATCTGGGAGATTCGTGGAAGCATTGCAGAGAGCACCGTTGGATCGGTTTCCGCGAGGAAGTTCGCGCGAACGACCGGATCAATGGCAGCGGGAGCGAGTTCAGGAATGAGTGCCGCGGCGGCTGCACGCACGGTGGGGTCGGGGTCCGCAATCAGGGCCGCGGCTGCCTCCTGCCCGTCTGGCGTGTCGTGGCCGTCCCGCAACTGCACAGCGAGTCGATCAAGGCCGAACATTCGAACCGAGGGAAGTTCATCCTTCAGCAAGGGAAGGAGCCGAGCCTGTTGCTGCTCGATTGAGAGCATGGGCCAGAACTCGCGGTAGGCTGCGAGCAAGCGGGCCGACATGCGATCGCGGGCTGCGCGGGCCTCCGACAACTCCTTGGCGCGGTGGGCGGCCTCCTTGGTGAGGGCATCTACCGTGTCTTCCAGCCATCGTTCAGCCGGTCGGTTGCGATTTTGTTGCCACCACGCGAGCCACTGCGAAGGCGTGGTGCTCTTCGGCATGCCGGTGAGGTGAGAGAGTTGTTCGCTTGCTGCAGAAGCGATGCCGTTGTCCGACCCCTTTGCCTGTTTCAGCACGACCATGAGTTCCTCAGCGGCCTTGGCTGGCACGTATCGGAAGATACCGATCGTCCGAATAGCGGCAATCCGCCGGTCAATGGGTTCCGCCTGATCTGAGGCAATCTGCGAAACGGCTGGCAGGATGCGAACATCCTCCTGCCCATGGCGAGCAAGCAATTCGGCCAGAACCGGCTGAACATCCGGCGGTGCCGTCGAGAGCAACTCCAACAACACCGGGCCGTACTCGGTATCCAGATCGCGTTCGGCCAGCATCGCTTCGAGGACGGCTCGGACCACCTCGGGCCGCTCCGATCGGATCGCATCGATGAGTAACTCACGAGACTGAGGCAGCCCCAGAGAGGCCAGTTCAGCAGCAGCAGCAGCCCGCGTCGGGGCATCCATATCATTGACGTCTTCCATCAGAATCACGGAGGCGAGTTGCAGACGTCTTGCGGATGAGGGGTCAAGCGAGGGGGGATCCTGCCCCTGCGTTGGTGCTTCTCCGGGACTGACCATGGGCGGCGCGCACGAACACATGAGCAACAGGAGCAGCGGAAGCAGTCTGCACGATCGCATGATTTCAAGCATGGTACGCCGGTCACGGGGCCGCCGTCTGCTACATTGGCGGGTCGCTACGGAGTGCCCATGAACGACTGGACCGATGCCGAACAACACGCAAACCGGGCCGTGGACTTGTTGGAGTCCGGGCGGCTCGCTGAGGCCGAGGCGGCCCTTCGCCACGCTTTGGCGATCGATGCCGACCAGCCGGAGTGGCATCATCAGCTGGGGATGATTCTTGAAATGGGTGGCAGGGACGTGGAGGCGATTGAATCTTTCGACCGGGCTGCCGCCGCATCACCGGAGACACCAGACCATGTTGCTGCCGCGGCCAGCGTGTGCATGCGGCTCGGAGATCATCACCGCGGCGAAGAGCGGCTCGTCAGGCTGTCGCGACTGCGGCCGGACGACGAGGACGTCTGGTCACGCCTGATCGAGGTGCAGGCTACGCAAGGGCGGCATGATGAGGCTGAGACGACGTTCTATCTCGCCGAGATGAGCCTTGACCGGACCAGTGCCGCATGCCTAGTGTCGCTTGCCGAGAGTCTCCTGG
Organism: Phycisphaerales bacterium; assembly: GCA_030748155.1. Taxonomy (GTDB): domain Bacteria; phylum Planctomycetota; class Phycisphaerae; order Phycisphaerales; family SM1A02; genus UBA12567. The sequence continues at coordinate 12,169 of JASMMN010000005.1, read as the reverse complement.
AGCGGAGGTCATTGGACAAGGCAATCTGGTGTTTGGAAGAAGCGATTCGATTGGAGCCCGCTCGTTTACAGGCCCACCAGCGCCTGGCGGAGATGAAGGCATCGACGGGGCATTCTCAGGAGGCCATGAAGACGTACCGATGGCTTTTGCAGCAGCCACCGGTCGATGGGTCCGTGGCACTCTCTTACGCCGAACTACTGCTGGGCGAGGACCGCGTGGACGAAGCATGTGGCGTACTCAGACAGGTTCTTGAGCAGGATCCCGTGAACGCCGAGGCGCACTACCAGTTGGGCCTGCTCGCCATGTCACAGGGACAGTTTCAACAATCGGCCCTCGCGTTCCAATTGGTGCGGAGACTCGATCGAAATCACAGGGAGTGCGATCGCTCGCTCGCCGAGTCGCTGCTGCGGCTCGGGCAGATCGGCGATGCGAGGAGGCTGCTGAGTCTCGCCGCGCAGCGGCTTCGGGACTCCGGGGATACCGACGAGGATGACACCTCACTCGAGCGGTTCGGCCATCTGCTACTCGGCGTCGATTTGGCATCGGACGCTACCGAAGTCTTCGAGCGGCTTGCCCATCGTCGAGGATGGTCCGATGTCAATGTGCTGCGGCCACTTGCGCGTTCGCGATTCCTCGCTGGAGATCTTCAGGGCGGCCGAACCATCAGCCGCCGTGTCCTGCGAATCAGGCCCGCCTGCGCGGCATCGATTTCAAATCTGGCACTCGCGTCGATTCGCCAAGGCCGTGTTCGCGAAGCCGCCGGCTGGATTCAGCGTGGGCTTCGTGAGCATCCTCGGGATGAAGTGCTCAGGCAACTGCGATTCAAACTGCTGCTGCATAGCGCAGCCGCGGTATTGAAGCGAATTCTCGGGTTGAGAACGAGTCAGATACCGCCGGGCGATTCTGCGCCCGAGGATTGAGGTGCGTTATTGGCTTCCGGGCGGTACCCGACTTCTACAGCGTCCCGCTCGTGTAGGGAAGCAAGCCGAGGAAACGAGCCCGCTTGATGGCTTGGCCGACTCTCCGTTGCTCGACAGCACTGGTGCCGAGTCGCTTGCGAGAGTAGATCTTACCGTTGGGCGTCAGGACGCGTCGGAGGTCGTCAACGTCCTTGTAATCGACCCATGGGTTGCCCCTGATGTCATCGCGGACAACCTTGGTGCGGCGGGAACGGCGGTTTCTGGTAGGTGCAGGCATGGCGTTCTTCTTCCTCGTCGTGGATACTGGGATTCCAGCAGCACTGAGCACCTGCCCAGCGCGACGAATCCGCGATCATACCCGAAGCAGCGTCAAGAAGAAAGTACCACCTCCCCGTGTCCGCTCCCATCATCGGCATCACTCCAGACATTTCCGAAGGCCGCCTGCGGCTCTCTCCGGCTTACGGTGAAGCCGTGATTCGGGCAGGAGGTCTTCCCATCGTGTTCTGCCCCGTGCTGCAGCAGGCGGCTGCCATGGTGGACCGGTGCGATGGACTCATTCTCAGCGGTGGCGACGATCCAATCATGGAGACCTGGGCCCGCCCGACTCACCCCAACGCCGTCAAGGTCGATCCCGCCCGGCAGTCCTTCGATCTGGCGGTCTATCACGCAGCGTGCGAGCGGGGGATACCAGTGCTGGGAATCTGCCTTGGCATGCAGATCATGGGCCTCGAAGCTGGCGGTGACCTGGATCAGCATCTTTCCGATTCACTCAAGACCGCGTCCGAACACGCTGGTGGCCGTATGCACGAGGTGAGCGGGTCGCTTGGTGCCGGTGAGGTACACAGCCGTCATCATCAGGCGCTGCGTACGGCCGGTACGTTTGACATCGTGGCAACCGCGCACGATGGCCTCATTGAGGCGATTTCGGATCCGACCGCCGACTTTCTGATCGGCGTCCAGTGGCATCCCGAGCGGAGCAGCGAGGGCCCGATGGGATCAGAACTGTTTGAGCGGCTGGTTGCGGCAGCCACACGTCATCAGGCCGCTGTCGAGGGATTTCCTCATGCCGCTTCGTGAACACCACAAACTCGCTGCGATCGACATCATGCGAAGTACCATCGACCGCTCCGAAGCCGATCGCCCCGGGGCGGCAATGGCGGCGCTGGCAGGGGGAGCACCGGAGTACCTCGGATGGGGTGATGGGGATGCGGCCTGCGAGACATTGGCCACGCTCGGATGTGTGGAACTTGAATACGCCGCGATTCGTCGCGGTGTCTGTTTGATCGATGCGGCGCAGCGCGGAGTGGTCCTCGTGAGCGGCCATGATGCGATCGATTTGCTTGACCGCTTGTTGAGTCAAAAGGTCGGTGAACTGAAGCCGGGTGAGTCCGCGGCGGGGTTTCTGCTCGATCGGACTGGACGCATCCAATCCGATGTGCTGGTCATTCATTCTGATCAGGGCATTCTGCTCGATGTGGATCGGCAGGATGTGACGGCGGTTGCTTCGGCAATCGAAGCAATGACGTTCTCGGAGGATGTCGCGGCAAGAAGTGGGGACGACTGGTACACGCTGGAGGCGCATGGCCCTGAACTGGCAAACGTGCTCACGGCGTGTGGTATCACCCTGCCCGAACCCGGCCACGCCGCAACTTGTTCGGTGGATGGCAGGAGTGTGATTGTGGCGAGGTGGGATACCGCCGGCACGCCCGGTGTCCGTATCCATCTTCAGCGAGCGGACGCGGTGCACATGTGGGAATCCCTGCACGCCAAGGGAGCAGCGAGCGGGTTGCGGACACGGTCCATCGGCTGGCTCGCCTTCAACATGGCTCGAATCGAGGCCCGCACACCGTGGTGGCACATCGACTTTGGTGAGCAGAGCCTTCCACACGAGACGGGGCTGCTCGACGAGCGGGTCAGTTTCACCAAGGGCTGCTATCCGGGGCAAGAGATCGTTGCCCGCATGGAGCATCTTGGACATCCCAAGCAGATTCTCCGGGTGCTGCCCATGCCCGATGAGCGGCTGCCCATTGCAGGCGGACAGATTTTTTCCGACGAGGATGGTTCTCCGGGCGATCCGATCGGTGTTGTGACTTCGAGCGGCCCTTCACCGATGCGGGGCAACGCCAGCACGGCACTTGCGGTTCTGAAATGGTCTCATGCAACGATTGGCGAAACCGTTCGTTGTATGGCCGATGGCGAACTGATTCGCGTGGCGATCGCAGCGGTCGGGGATGATGTGCAGGAGGATCGACGATGAAGCCACCTCCGGATGTGAGCGAATCTCTGAGTTTGACGATGGGGGAATCGATGTTGCTCGGTGTCAGCGTATTGTTGACGCTTGCTGTGGCGACCTACTTGCTGGTCTTCTTCATAAGGCAGCAGCGGCGTGAAACACGCAAGGAGCGAGGCAGGTGACCGAGCGAGTTTGGATCACCGAAGTGGGACCACGCGATGGCTTGCAGAATGAGCAGGTCATCGTGCCGCTGGCCGACAAGGTGACGTTGGTGGAGCGGCTCGCCGCCGCCGGGTGTTCCGAAGTCGAGGTGTCGGCCTTTGTGCGGCCCGACCGTGTGCCTCAGTTGGCAGATGCCGAGCAGGTATTCGCGGCGGTTACCAAGCGACCTGGCACCGTGTATTCGGCGCTTGTTCCCAACATCCGTGGACTTGAACGGGCGATCGAGGCGGGGGCGGACAAGGCGGCCCTGTTCACCGCGGCCAGTGAGACGTTCGCCGCGCGGAATACCAATACCTCGATCGAGGGCAGCATCGAGCGGTTTCGGCCCGTTGTTGCCGAAGCAGCCACTGCTGGTTTGCCCGTCCGGGTCTATGTCAGTTGTGCTGTGGCATGTCCGTGGGAAGGCGGCATCACACCGAGGCATGTCGCCACCGTCATCGAGCGTCTGCTTGAACTCGGGCCGATGGAAATTGATCTCGGTGACACCATTGGCGTTGCAACACCCGATGACATCGAGCACCTGCTTGAAGCAGCGACACCACTTGTGCCGGTCGATCAACTCGTGCTGCATCTACACAACACACACCAATCCGCCATCGCCTGCGCAAAGCGGGCGGTGGAATTGGGCGTGCGGCGATTCGACACCGCATGCGGCGGACTCGGAGGATGCCCCTTCGCCCCTGGCGCGCCCGGCAATGTCGCCACCGGCGCGATGCTGGCAATGTGCCACGACCTTGGATTCACTACCGGAATCGACCACGACGCGGTGGCCGAAACCGCCGCATGGATTCGCAGCCGACTCCGCTGCGGGAACAGTGCATAAAGCACTGCAGAGATGCGAGTCGTCCACCTTCCGACTTCGCCGCGGCCTACTCCTCCTCCGGCCCGAATGTCAGGCAGTTCTTGCCACGGCGTTTGGAGGCGAGCGCCCGCTGATCCGCGATTCGAAGCAGGGAGGTAGGTTCGTCACCGTCCCATGGGAAGGTCGCGAGACCTCCCGAAATGCTGAGCCTTCCGGGGGCGGCGAGTCCGAGTTCGGGGAAGCGCATGTCCTTGATCTGCTGCTGGAAGCGGTGAGCGAGCACTTCGATCGTTTCGGGATGGCGTGAACCCGGCGTTCGCGGCGCGGTGAAGTCCGAAAACAGCACCGCGAACTCGTCGCCGCCGAGTCGGCCGACCCGGTCGCCCTTGCGGATGACCGAACTGAGCAGTTGCACCATCGATGTCAAGATCGTATCGCCCGCCTCGTGGCCGAACCGATCGTTGAATTGTTTGAAACCATCGATGTCGAAGACGAAAATGGTTAGTTCGCGGCGCAGGCGTCTTGCATCACCGATGGCTGCCATCGTGAATTGCTCGAAGCTGCGGCGGTTCCACGCGTTGGTCAGGAAGTCCCGTCTTGCGTCGTGCCGAAGCCCCGTGATCATTTCATCCAGCGCAATCCAGCGGGCGAGCCATCCCGCCCAAGGCTCGAGAATCGAGGTGTCGCCGCCCTCAAGGTGCCCCCATGTCGTCAATCCACGGCGAACCGGTGTAGCGGTGGGACCGCCTGCGCCTCCGGGTTGGAAGGTGATTGGCGAGATACTGGTGCGTTGCTCGATCGCCTGCACGGCCAAGGGGATGACGCGGTCGGTCTCTTCGAGCATGGCTTCAAGCAGGTCGGTATCACCGATGATGTGATCGCGGGCGGGCGGCTCGACGGATCCGGTGGCTGGCATGGGTGGCAGAGATGGATGAGGGGAGCCATCACCATCGAGCGCATTTGCAACCGCAGCGGCATCGGCCTGCCGGGGAAGACAGTGATCGACGTGTCCCGAGATTGCCGAGGTCGGCGCATCATCGGCGCACAACATGATCTGCACCGTCGGGTCGACGCGTCGGAGTGCTTCGGCGGAGCGAATGACATCATGCAGCGCCCTTGGAGAGATAGGCGACACCACGACCGCCTCGATGGGCTGTCGCGCGGGACAGGTGGTAATCAAGCCAATTGCGTCATAGATGGACCCCACCGGTTCGGCGGTGATCGAGGGGTGCGTATCAAATCTCGGTACCGGTCCGATGGCGAGTACTCGCCGTCTTCGCGCTCGTGGCGTGGTACTGCTCATGGATCCGATCCGTTTCGGGGTGAACCATTGCTTCGCTTCGGCGAGAGCAGTGTGGACAATTCGTCATCGGTCACTTCCGGTTGGTGCGGCGGCTGCACAATGACCGGTGGCTCGGTTGCATCCGTAGCATCCGGCGTATGCAGTTGCTGCAGGGAGGCACCGTCGAATTGATAGACCGGCACATCGGGCACATGGGTATGCAACGCTTCGAGAAGCAGTCGTTCTTCGGCGTTGGGCGCCGCGACCAGCACGAGCGGAGCCGGTTGTTCCGCGTCGGCGGAAGCGCCTCGTCGCTGCCTAACTTCTCTGCGAAGCAGACAGACCTCGGCCATCGCCATTCGGGGGTCGTGTTCGACCCGGGGGGCGAATTGAGCGGTTCGCAAGGCGCGGTGCAGGGCATCATCGAGCGGCTTGGAGGCAGGGGCGAGCACGACGCAGGGATGAAGCATCTGCGGTGGCTCGGGTGTTTCATCGCCTCGGACCAGGCGCGGCGATGGCTGCGCCTTCTTGGGGCTGGCTTTGGACGTGCCTTTCTTCTTCGGCGGGGGCATGAACGATGGGCCTCCAATGAGCCTCGTAGTCAGTGTATATCGAGGATTGGCTGCTGCGAGCGGTTTTGCCTGCAAGTGTCTGTGAGGGCGTCTCTTGTGGCCTCAAGAGCCGCCGCTGCCGATAAGACTCAGCCCTCGACGGGCCAAATCGCCTGCCGCGTTCTTGCCGCTGCGAACTGCGGCGGCCTGCTGCATGGCCTTGAGGTGCTCGGACCGACCGAGCAGGTCGCGGGCGCGTTCAATCAGGCGGTCGGCCGTGGCGGTCGGATCGGTATCGTCTTCAACGATGATCGCGGCACCAGCGGCAGCCGCGGGCTCGGCATTGTGTCGCTGATGTTGGTCGCGGTGGTGCGGGTAGGGCAGGTAGATGGCTGGAAGCCCGGCGTATTCGATTTCAGCCACCGAACAGGCGCCTGCCCGGCTGATGACCAGATCGCCACTGCCCCAGACGACACCCATGTCGTGTCGGAAGCCCAGCACGGTGGCCTCGATGCCGACGCGTTTCCACTGCTCGCCCGCTCGCGCTGAGGCGGCTGAGCCGGTGAGGTGGAGGATCTGCCACGGGGCGAGGAGGTCCCGATGGGCGGCGGCAAGCGGAGGCATGAGCGTGTTGATGGTTCCGGCACCTTGGGACGCACCGGTGATGATCAACGTTGGTCGATCGGAATCGAGTCCGAGCATCCGCCGGCACTCGGCCGCGTCCGCCGGGGGCATGGCAGCGCGGCGAATCGGCATGCCGGTGACGGATTCGGCGAAGGGGCGCACGGTCTGTACCGCCGAGACAACGAGGCTGGCCGATGGCCGCATCCACCTGTTCGCCCGTCCTGGTACGCGATCGAGATTGACCATCATGCTTGGGACACCGGCACTACGTGAGGCTGCCGCAGCAGGTGCTGCGACGTAGCCTCCGAGCAGAATCGTGACATCTATGTGATGCTGCTCGATGAGCAAGCGGACGATCCGTCGGCTGGCTCGGAATCCGCGAAAGAATCGCAGCAGGTGATTCGGCCGAAGCGATGGGGGCCGTGCTGGAAGGGAGATGGCGGCGCGGCCGGATTCGTTCAGCATGTCGCGATCGATGTCGCGATCTGAGCAGGCGAACAACAGTGTCGCGTCATTGTCGATGGTTTCGATGGCTTCGGCGATCGCCAGCGCCGGACTGATGTGGCCGCCGGAGCCACCACCAGCGAAGAGAATGGTTCGACCGCTCACGGAACGGCTTCGGGAATAGGCTCTCGCGGGAGCATCGACGCTGCCGGAGCGGTGGGATCGAGCCGGGCGAGTACGCCGAGCATGAAGGCGGTCATCACCCAGCCGGTTCCCCCCGAGGACACCAGCGGCAACGCGATGCCCTTGGTCGGGGCCAGCCCGGTGACAACCAGCAGATTCATGAGCGTCTGGAGGGAGACCGTTGCGATGATGCCAAGTGCCAGCAGTTGCCGCGCGGGGCGAACCTGCGATGTGACAATGCGCCAGCCTGCCCAGAGCAGAGCGATGAAGAGGCCGACAACCAAGGTGGCCCCAAGCAGGCCGAACTCTTCGGTGATGATCGAGAAGATGAAGTCGGTGGTGTCCTCGGGCAGATAGCCGAACTTCTGGATGCCGTTCCCCAATCCTCGTCCGCCGATTCCGCCCCCGTGTATCGCTGCCATGGACTGAATGACGTGGTATCCCCTGCCTTCGGGGTCGGCCCATGGATCCAGAAAGATCTGGAGCCGCTTGAGCCGGTAGGGCTCAACCGCGATGGCGACGAGCAAGGCGGCCGCGGCTGGCACCGCCAGCATGATCATGTGCTTCAGCCTTGCCCCGGCTGCAATCAGCACGATGGCGGCGACAGTGCCGATGAGTACCGCCGTACCGAGATCCTCCAGCAGGGTCAGTCCGCAGAGAAGTCCAACCACCGCGAAGGCGGGCAGCAGGCCCCGCCGAGCCTGTCCCATGCGTCGAACCCTTGTCGCTCCGTACCAGGCGAGGAAGAGCAGGAGCGTCCACTTGGCCAGTTCGCTTGGCTGGAATCCGATCGGACCGAAGTTGATCCATCGTCGGGCGCCGTTGACTTTGCTCCCAATGCCGGGGACGAGTACAAGCGCCAGCAGCACACCAGCAACCACGATCGATGTCACCGCGACTGCGCGGGATGTTGTCCAAGCAACCGGAATTGACCGCCCCAGCAGCAACGCAGCGACCGCTGCGATGGCGAGCAGCGTCGTGCGATTGGTGGCCAGATCAGCGACGGTGCCGCTCTGGGTGACCGTCATCCCGGCCGACTGTACGGCCACAGCGCCGAGCGCGAGCAGGGCGGTGGCGACAATGAGCACAACGTCACGCGGGGCCATCTGGCAGGTGATATCGGCCGTGGGGGGGTGGACTCGCCAAGCAAAAGGGGTCGGGTACCGCTTCGGGGTGACAGGCCAAGGAGTCGTGGTCGGTCGCTGGTCCCCGGGGCGATACCTGCCCCCTCTACCATGTGGGGTCCATGCCCACGCCCACCCCCAACGCCCCACTGGTCTACCTTGAGACTTTCGGGTGCCAGATGAACGAACTCGATAGCGAACTCGTGAGCGGACATCTGCACGCCCTGGGATACCGCTTCACCGATGACCGCGATGCAGCCGACATCGTGCTGTTCAATACGTGCTCGGTTCGGGAGCAGGCCGAAAACAAGGTCTTCAGTCGGGTGGGTCGCCTCAAGCAGGAGAAGCAGGCCGGCCGGCGAGTCACGATCGGCCTCTTGGGGTGCCTCGCTGAGCGGGAGGGGGCGGGCCTGCTGAGCCGCCAGCCCGAGATCGACCTGTTGTGCGGTCCGGGCGAACTCGATCGACTGCCGATGCTGCTCGACAACGCCATGAAGGAAGAGTTGGTCGACTGGCGGCAGCGGGCGGCTGTGCAGGGATCTCGCTCCCGGCGGTCTGCGACACTCTCGGCAGTTGAGGACTCTCTTGAATCACTTGATCTTACTCGAGCCTTCGACCCGGATCGTGGTCAGTCTGATCTTCCCACCGCCTATGTCCGCATCACCAGAGGATGCAACAAGTTCTGCACCTACTGTGTGGTTCCCAATACCCGTGGTGCCGAGGTTCACCGCCCACCCGATGCCATCGTAGATGAGTGCAAGGCCCTTGCCGAGCAAGGCGTGATCGAAGTCACGCTGCTCGGACAGACGGTGAACCACTACGTGTATGTGCACGGGGCCGCGGTCGGGGCGGACGGTCGAGAGCGACCACAGGTCGGGCCGGGCCTGACGGCTTTCGGCAAGTCCGATCGTGGTGCTGCCGGGCGGCGGGTGACGACGTTCGCCCACTTGCTGCGGCGGATCCACGAAGAAGTGCCGAGCATCCTGAGGCTGCGGTTCGTCACGAGTTACCCGCGGGACTTTGGTGATGACATATTGGAGGTCATGCAGCATTCGCGGCGAATTTGTCGCTACCTGCACGTGCCGGTACAGTCCGGATCCGATCGCATTTTGAAACTCATGAACCGCGGGTACACGGTGGGCCAGTACCGAGCATTCATCGATCGCGTACTTGCGCACCTGCCGGACGTGGGCATCGCGGGTGACATCATCGTGGGGTTCCCCACCGAGACCGATGATGACTTTGAGCAGACTTGCAACCTCGTGAGAGAACTGCCCTTCAAGAACAACTTCGTTTTCAAGTACTCACCGAGGCCCGGTACTGTGGCGATCGATCGGCATCCCGACGACGTGGATGAGTCGGTCAAACGTCAGCGGATCAACCGGCTGCTGGACATCCAGTCCGAGGTGAGCCGTCGGGTGCACGAGGGGGAAATTGGGCGGATCCACACTATTTTTGTAGAAAAACTGGGTCAGGCGAAGGCGTGGGGGGGCGGCCAGGTCGAGTTGGGCTGGACGGAAGATTCTGTGCAGGTTTCTGGCCGCACATCGGGCGATTTGATCACCGTCTTTGATGTGCCCGGAAAGGACGCCGCGGAGCGATTATTGGGCACAATCGTGCCTGTTGATGTCGTAGGGGCCGCTCCCAGACTTCTTGTGGGCCGGTGGAGGGAACCAGAAGAGATCTGATGGAGCCTGCCTGACAGGGGGTACTTGGCCTGTTCGGGTTCTATGAACCATGCGTTTTGGTGGAATTGGTGGATCCGCCCCTCATTGGGACCGTAAAAAAGTCACAGAGGGCCGGTTTGTCGTCTTGACTGGATCTTGACGGAAGGTATGGTCGGCAGGATAGTTAGATGGCTCCTTGGGCCAGACCCACGATCGGAGTGGGAAGAGTGGCGATGCCACGAAGGATTAGATGAAGAGGGGTAGAGCGGTCTTCCGGTCTACTTCAGACAACCCAACGATGACGTTCCTTGGTCGGCGCGTGGCCGGCCAATACGATCAAACTCCACGAGAGGCCAACGCCTCAATCCCGAGTGAGGAGTGGGGGACGATCTAGATCTAGTGTTTGGTGGACCTCAAACGAGAAGAGAAAGGTTCTGAGAAATGAACATGAAGCGTACTTCAATATTTGCAGGTGCCATCGGTGGCTTTGCCGTCGTTGGCTCCGCGGTAGCTGGCATGAATGAGATCACATATGACATTCATGGCATCGACCTGATCGCCGGCGCCTACACCGTCCGCGTGTATGCCGAACTTGATTCGGGCAATCGTCTCGATGCCGTCTATGGCAACGAGGAATTCAATATGACGCTCGATTACCTCGATGGTGCCAGTGCCTATCAGGACGCTCTCGGTGGCGCGACCAGCCAGGCCATCAACCAGGCGTTCTTCCCGCTCGCGCCCGAGCTTGAGTGGGACTCCTACTTCACCATCGGTGCGCTCTATTCGGATGGCACGCCCTTTGGGAATAACGCTCTTCAGGACATCGGCATCACCTGGTCAACGTGGGATCCCGGACCAGGCGGTCTGTTCGCCAACAACGGCACCTTCTTCGTCACGCCTGTCGATCCGCAGGGTGAAGAGCAGGGTGGACGCGTGCTGATCGCTCAGTTCACGACCTTCGCAGGTTCCGGCGCGTACGACATCGCGTTCTCCGCCGGTTTCCAAGGCAAGGATGACACTGGCACGACATGGCAGTCTGGTCACAGCGTCATGATCGCCGTGCCAGCTCCTGGTGCCGTGGCCCTTCTGGGCCTTGCAGGCCTCGCTGGCCGTCGTCGTCGTCGCGCCTGATCGGCTCGATCTTCGACTGAGAATCTCGGAGGTGGTCGCTCGGGATTGACCCCCTCCACCAAGAGAACTCCGAATCCGCCGCTGCACCCCCACGCAGCGGCGGGTTTCTTATTCCCCGGGAGATCATCGTCGGGGGCTGAGAGGGGCGTCCACCGCCCATAGACCTCACCTCAACCCGCCGTCTTCGGGAGGTGGGGATGCATTGCCGGCTTGGCGGCCAACTCATGCCCCTGCTCAATGCCGCACTGCTGGATGCAATGTTTGCAATGTTGTGCAATGTTGAGGCGTGCAATGTTGGACACCCACCCACCAAGGCGAGTAGGAGCAGCACCCAGCGTGTTGCCTTTGCGCTTCGACTGCTCGACGTATCAGGCGGCGAAGCCGGGTACTCGGCTATCTCATGATCGTGTCACGTGTTACCGATAACTGCGAGTCAGGGCAGGTTTGGTGACTGTTGGCCTGCGGTGGTTGGTGTGTGGGGAACGCGCGGTTGTGGCCAGTGCGGCAGAACATTTATGGTCGGTCTGATACCGGTGAATCGACTGTTTTTGGGGCGGGGCGCAAGAGTTGCCCGACCAAACGGTATCTCTTGAGAAAAACACCATTTCGGACTTGTGCATCGCCTTGACCGGTGGGTTCGGTGAAGTACAGTGCTCTCGGAAGCGGAGTGAGTGTCTGCTCTGGCGGTGGATCGGTGGTGCGATCCGGAGCCATGAAGGAACAGGCATTCCACAGGGAGAACCGAACGCCACGGCCGCCACGCCGTGGATACAAAAGCCAGAGTCGGGTCATCGGATGACCCGGCGAGGAGAAGATCAGAAAATGATAAAGACAATTGGCCTTACGGGTGCTGCGTGTACCCTCATCGCAACGGCCGCGGCGTCCGCAGACGTCAGCGGAATCGAGATCGACCATCTCGGCAACATGGGCAACGGCGAAACGTACCGCATGTATGCAATGGTGGGAGCCGGAGAGCGTGTCGACGC
>JASMMN010000004.1 GCA_030748155.1 Phycisphaerales bacterium | reverse complement strand
GCGAAACGTGCGGCTCCCTTGGCGTTTCGACACAGGTGAATCCGACCCGCCGGAAGCCGAATACCGCATCTTTCAGGCTTCGAAACCGACGTTCTTTGCGTTCTCTCCGCTTCGACGGGTCGGCGCTAACGTCCGGTCTGTCGATCCGGGATACGACCAGGATGACGACGAGTTCTCTGTCTGGTCGTACCCAGATAAGGGCTGGTACGGTCCAGACGAGATTGACGGTGAAATCCTCATGCCACACGGTTTTCAAGTGGACTTGAAGAATGCGAACTTCGAGCAGGTCGGTGAGGTGCTGAATGCGTTGACGGTCGCGCACGAACTCTATCTGCCTCTCGAGATCAATACCGACGGGGAGGCAGGTGTGTATCCAACGAGTTGGTTCAACTGGCCGCCGCAGCCCGAACTGCCCAGTGACGAAGACCAAGCGGGTGTATTTGTATTTGAAGATGCACCAAACGGCGAGGCCAATGGTATCGCCACCCTCCGCACCTTCTCGGAGGGACTCTCAGATCAATTGGCCGAAGCGGGCGGCGACGCAAGGGCAGGCAGACTTCTGATCGCGGGTACGCAGCACGGGCCAAACGCCATTCTTGGAGACCCGTTTTTCGAGTGGTTTGACGATGGCGGCGACGCGGCCTATGACCTGCGCCATTTGGATTTCGACAACGGCGGACAAGAGCCAGGTATCTACGAAGTTCCTCACTGGTATCTCCATGCAGGGGACCTTGCCCACCTGGAACCGGACTTGCCCGCCTCGCAGCGATTGCTTGACCTCTTCGTATGTGATGGCCCCGGCATCTATGATCTGGTCGACAATTGGGACTGGGACTACAGCCCCGGCGATCCCGATAGCAACGAGCTGGATGAGTACCCTGATGGGGTGATTGACGACCTGTGGACCTGGCAGGAATACGTCTCAGAGCACACCGACCCACTCTTCGGGCCGAGAGATCCTCGGTTCGGGAATGCGGCTGGCTTTGATCGGCTCGCGACCAACGGGATGATCAATATCAACACGGCTCCTGTAGAGGTGCTCCGGGCGATGCCCCAGATGTATCGATTGGTACACGCGGACCCTCAAGTGATACACGCGGACCCTCAAGTGAATGGAACACCGGTGCTCGATGTCAGTTTGGAGGATCATGAATTGAGCCGCCCGATCAGTCCGCATCCGCGTTCGGCGATTCCGGAAGCCATGATCCAATACCGTGATGGACTCGGGCAGTTGCCGTTGCCAAGTGATGACAATGACGCCGGGTCTGGGTCTTCCTTTGATCCTCAGGACATTCCGGCAGGCGAGTTCGTGACCGGAGTTCCGGATGGCCCGCCCTATCTTGATCGGGGAGTCGGGCTGCCACAGGACTGGTGGGGCGGGGATAATACGCCGGATACGTTTGATGATTGGATTGCCGATGTCGATCAGTATTACGACTTTCTCTCCCTACATTACAACGCGCCGAACCTGAGCGATGTGGATGCCGACGAAACGCTTCGGTTCAGCCGTGGCACGCGAGGTTTCGCGGGCATCGGGGAGTTATCTCAACTACAGCGGCCGGCCTACTACGACTTTATTCATCGCGATTGGCCCGGCGATTCGGATGAGACCATAGATGATATGCGTGAGCCGCTTGGCACCGCCATCGCTGCCGACGCGTGGAGAATGGACTGGGCAATCCGCAATCCATTTGGTTTCCAAGATTGGCGGGTCCATGGCGACGATGGATTGCAGTCCGGTGAGACCCAACTGATCGACCATCGGTCACTGCCAGGAGAACGAAGCCCACTTCAGAATGTCGGCTCATTCCTCTCGACCGATACCGGGCGGCTTTATGACATGCAGATGCCGCACGACTCATCAAAGACAAATCTCAGCCGGGTTGAATACGTCGCTGGAATCGCTGGCAACGATTTCCTTGCCGATGGCTACGAGAACGATCCTCGGTTTAGTGAGATTCACCTGACGGGTGATCGTGTTGCGGGCGATGCCGAGGAGGCCACACTTCTGCTGAGCGGCATTTCCAACATCATTACTACGAGATCCGATGTCTTTACGATCAACCTTCGAGTCCGCACGTTCAAGATGAATCCCGATACCGAAGTGTGGGATGCGACGGATCCCGAGTTCATCGTGAATGATATGCGCTATGTGATGACCGTCGATCGCTCCGAAGTCGAGCACCCCGGCGACCGACCACGTATTCTGATGTTTCAGCGAGTCGATGAGTGAATCGGCCGATGAGGCGCTGAGCGGCTCAGTCGATCAAGTTGACCGAAGGGGCCTTCTCGGGCGTTGTGTCCCAGATTGAGCAGCC
>JASMMN010000003.1 GCA_030748155.1 Phycisphaerales bacterium | reverse complement strand
CTTTCCGGCGCCAATGACTACCAGGGATTCACCAATATCACCGGTGGAGTCCTGCGAGTAAGTCATGCCACGGGTCTCGGATCCCTGTCAGTACAGCGGGGCGGCTGCGGTTCCAATAAGCCAGCATCTAAGTGCTGAGTTAGTACCAGTTACAGACAATCCAGAGAGCGGATTGTGGGGCGAATCCTGAGAGGATACAGGAAGGGGACAGGTGCCGCTGAGAGGCGTTTGTCCGTATGGCTGCTGGGTTGAGGACGTTGGTCCCCAGGCGGCGTTTGAGCCTCTCTAGGGTTCCTCCACGCAAAAGGACCCCATGCGGCGGAATTTCTCGTATCGGTTCTCGACAAGCGTCCGGGGGTTCAGGCGTGCCACTTCACCGAGACGATCGACCAAATGTCGCTCCAGCCGATCGGCTGCCTCGGCGGGGTCGCGATGGGCACCCCCTCGGGGCTCTTCGACAATGTGATCGATGATGCCGTTGGCGAGATTGTCCTTGGCGGTGAGCGCCAGTGCATTGGCCGCGGCCGCGTTGGTCGTCTCGTTGGCCTCTTTCCACAGAATTGCGGCGCACCCCTCAGGACTGATCACCGAGTACCAGGCGTACTGGAGCATGTCCACCCGGTCGGCCACGCCGATCCCAAGTGCGCCGCCAGAGCCACCTTCGCCGATGATCACGCTGATGATCGGGGTCCTGAGCCTGCTCATTTCTCGCATGTTCATGGCGATGGCCTCAGCCTGTCCGCGTTCCTCCGGGCCCATGCCGGGATAGGCACCGGGCGTATCGATGAGCGTGACGATGGGAAGCCCGAACTTTTCAGCGAGTTTCATCTTCGCCAATGCCTTGCGGTAACCCTCGGGATGAGCACATCCGAAGTGGCACTTGATTCGCTCTTCTGTGGTGCGTCCTTTTTGGTGCCCGATCACGAGCACCTTGTAGGGGCCGACGCGGCCGAAGCCGGTGATGATCGCCGGATCGTCCCCGAAGCGGCGGTCGCCGTGGAGTTCACGAAAGTCGCGGAAGAACGCATTGATGTAGTCCGCCGTCTGCGGTCGTCCCGGATGCCGGGCCACCTTGACCACGTTCACCGGATCGAGACCCTCGAAGATCTTGTCGAGCAGATCCTCGCGGTTTCTGCGGAGAGACTCGATCTGATCGGTGAAGTCCTCAGCGTCCTCGCGGGCCTCGAGGGCGCGAATCTGAGCGTCCAATTCGACAAGCGGGGCTTCGAAGGGAAGGGGGGGTGGTTCGGTGGAAGTATCCATGGGAGCGGGGTCCAATGGTATCGCTGGCCGTCCGCCGCCGTATCCTTCCTCTTGCCATGACCGTTGAAATCGGATTCCTAGGTGCAGGACACATGGGTCTCGCCATCATCAAGGGCGGGTTGAGCGCCGGGCTGTGGCCGCCAGAGTCGGTCATCGTCGCTGACAGCGATGCCGCCCGCCGCGCTGCCGCTGGTTCGCTCGGGTGCGAGGCGGTGTCCGGGAGCGAGTCCCTTCGGGCGGCACCGATTGTCGTGTTGTGTGTCCGCCCGCAGGACTTTCCAGCGGCGGCAGCAGGATTGGCCGGATCTGAACCTCGATTGGTGATTTCGATCATGGCGGGCATCGAGTCAGCCATCATTGGCGGTTCGTGCGGAGAAGCCGCTCGCGTGATTCGCGCCATGCCCAACGCGCCCGCGGCGATTGGGCGGGGCATGACGGCGATCGCCAAGGGCGTCGGGGCGACCGATGGCGACTTCGAGGCTGCCCGGCGGTTGTTCTCGGGCATCGGTCGGACGGTGGCGGTCAGTGAGGGCATGATGTGTGCTGTCACAGCGGTGTCCGGATCTGGACCGGCTTGGGTGTATCTGCTTGCCGAAGCCATTCGATCCGAGGCGGTTTCGCTCGGGTTGCCGGACCGTACCTCGGACACACTCGTTCGGGGCATGGTGGAAGGTGCCGCGGCGATGTTGGGCGGCAGCGAGCTCACGCCGGCGGAGTTGCGGGAAGCCGTCACGACGCCCGGCGGCACGACCGAGGCTGGCCTTGCCGCCATGCGGGAGGCGGGACTGGTCGAAGCAGTGCGAGCGGGCGTGGCGGCGGCGTGCCGTCGTGGCGAGGAACTATCTCAGTAATCACGACGCTGGAAGATCCAAAGCGCCAATCCCAGCACCGCGGCCTCGAAGATGAGTGACTTGCCGATGATCCGCCAAGCCGGAATCTCGTTGTCACGTTCGATGATCTTCCGCTGAACGATTTCATCGTCATCAGGTTGCCGAGGCGGCTCGTCCTCATCCTGAAACGCGGCACCCGTCATCAGATCCGTCAGAGACACTTCCATGTTCCGCTCAAGCGAACGATGGAGCAGGGCGAGTGTCCGCTTGGTCTCGGGGATCACGAACCGAATCGCTTCGATGGTGGTCTGCCACGGTCTCAGTTGCCCAAGTGCGTTGTTCAACGCTTCGATTTCCTCCTGCGGACCAGTCATCCAATGGGCGGCATCCGCTGCCTCCGAAGTCTCTCCTTCGGCGGTAGCGACGTCCCGCTCGGAAGCGAGTTCCTCCAGCCTATTCTCCGCTCGCGACACGGACTCTTCCATGCGACGCAGGTTCGCGCTCAGGAGATCGTCGGCCGTATGAATACCGAAGGTGCCGAACCAGAAGAGCAGGGTCGCAAGCAGCGCGGTCAGGGTCGATCGTGTAATGACACCGACCAGTACATCGACGCAGAAGAGGTAACTGTAGAACAGTGTCACAAGCGGAATGGCCAGGAAGATCGCGGGATCCCAGACATCGATTCGCCATCCTGCGGCGAGGAAGGCTCCAAGCGTGAAGATCCCTACCTGAATCATCACGAACAGCAGTCCCCCGACGTACTTCACGAAGAAGATCGTCACGCGTCTGGTTGGCCGGCTCATGACCAGTTCAACAGCGCCTTCGCGCAGGAAAGAAGGGAATATGGAAGACGTGGAGATGAGCGCCAGAATCGACGCGGCCCATGCCAGCCAGAGGTTGATGATGAAGGCGGAGTAGATACCCAGGTACAGGGTTCGAGAGAGCGGCGATCCGGATTGGACGAACTCGCTCTCCACATGGGTGAGTCCGAAGAACAGCGAGACACCCGTATCATCGAATCCAATCGACATGTAGGCGACGATCACCAGCACATTCAGGCCGAGTACGACTTTGAAGAGTTTCTCCGCGCGAAGCGTGAGCCACGACTCCCGGAGGATCGCGAGGATGGCGATCCAGATGCTCATGCATCCTCCCCCTTGGCGGCACCGGGCGTGCTTCCTTCGTCCTCGCCAGCCAGCACCAGAGCACGCATGAAGAGATCCTCGAGCGACTCACGAACCTCGCTGACGGCCGTGATGGTGCATCCAGCCTGGCGAATACGGTCGATGATGGGCTGTACCTCTGCAGCGTCTGCGCCCGGCAGCATGACCTGTGTCAGTCGGCCGTCCTTCCGCGTCTCTTCTTCGATCCACTCCGGACCCGCTCCCTCATAGGCCACGACCCATCGTCGTCGACCGCTTGTCAGTTCATCGACCGTACCCTCCAGCGACACGCGGCCTTTGACGACTACGGCGAGTTGATCGCAAATCGTCTCCAGTTCGCTCAGGATGTGGCTGTTGATGAGGATGGTTCGCCCCTCGTCCCGCAACTGAACCAAGAGGTCGCGGATTTCGCGGCGGCCGATAGGATCCACGCCGTCGGTAGGTTCGTCCAAGAGCAGCAGCTCGGGGTCATGCAAGAGGGCCTGAGCGATGCCGATTCGCTGCTGCATTCCCTTGGAGAATGTGCCGACCCGGTGTTTGCGCCAGCCGGTCATGCCGACCAGATCGAGCATCGCATCGATCCGTCTCCGCCGCGCTCGCCGCCTCATACCCGAGAGCGCACCGTAGAAGTGCAGTGCTTGCTCTGCCGTCATGAAGATTGGGAACCGATGATGCTCGGGCAAGTACCCGACCCGTCGCAACGTCGCTTTGTGACCAATTGGGCGTCCGAGCATCGTGCCGGAGATCCGAGAGGCGTGAATGACTGTCATGAGGATCTTCACCAACGTCGACTTGCCCGCGCCGTTCGGGCCGAGCAAGCAGAAGATCTGGCCGTGATCGACTCGCATGGACACGCCCCGCAAGGCCCGGACCTTCTTGCGGAATGTTTTGTGGACGTTGCAGATCTCGATGGCGGTGGGCATATGCGCCGCGATGGTAGCACCGACTATCCTCTCGCCATGGCCCCGCCCCACAGGACATTGGCGAGTTTCGTGCATGAACTTGAAGCGTGTGGAGAACTCGTGCGTGTCAACGAGCCGGTATCGCCGCTACTGGAGGTTGCCATGCGGGCGGTTGCGGAGTCCACCGCGGCCGCAGCAACTTCAAGCGACTCCGCCATCCGCTTTGATCCGGCATTGGCTGCTCGTGGCGGGCGGGCGTTGTTGTTTGAGCGGATCGAGGGATGCGATTTCCCGCTTGTCATCAACCTCTTCGGTTCGTACAGCCGAATCGAGCGGGCGCTTCGATGCGGGGAGGATGGCCTCGATGGGTTGGCCTCGCGGATCGCGGCCCTCACGAAGATGGCTCCTCCAGATGGCCTACGAGATCTTGTCGCGAAGGGCCGCCGGCTTGTTCCTCTCCTGAGGATGCCACCGAAGTCGGTTCATCGAGGACCCTGTCAGGAGGTCGTGCGGCTGCGGACCGACGGAGCGTTCGATCTTCGCCGACTGCCGCTCATCAAGTGCTGGCCACTCGACGGCGATCCAGTTGCTGTTGGTTGGCCCATGGACGCTGAGCAGGCCGGTACAGCCGGCGGGCAAGGTCGATACATCACCTTGGCCGGCATGCACACGATTCATGCCCGTGACCGAGGGAAGTCCAAGCCGCCGAGCCACAACATCGGCATGTACCGGGCGCAGCTACTCGGCCCGACGAGCTTGGCGATGCACTGGCATGTCCATCACGACGGCGCGGCCCACTGGCGAAGTTGGAAGGAGATCGGAGAACCGATGCCGATTGCCATCTGCTTTGGTGGTGAGCCGGTGCTTCCCTATGCCGCCACCGCGCCCTTGCCGCCGGGTGTCAGTGAACTCCTGATGGCCGGCTTTCTGGAAGGCCGTGGCATTCCGATGGTGGCGGCGAAAACGGTACCCCTTCGGGTTCCGGCGAATTCCGAGATCGTCATCGAAGGATTTGTTCGCACCGATGCGGGCGCATGCGGTTGGGATCCGCAAGGGGACGAGCCGCTCGGTCCGGGTGCCGTACTCGAGGGACCCTTCGGCGACCACACCGGCTACTACTCGCTGCCGGATCGGTATCCAATCACCGAAGTGACGGCGATCACGCATCGCACAAAGGCCATCTTCCCTGCCACGGTGGTCGGTCCACCGCCGCAGGAGGACAACTGGCTTGGGAAGGCGACCGAGCGGATCTTCCTCCCGCTCCTCCAGACGCTCATTCCCGATCTCGTCGACTATGACCTCCCGATGGCCGGGTGTTTCCACAACTGGGCGATTCTCGGAATCCGCAAGTCGTATCCGCTACAGGCCCGTCGCATCATGCATGCGGTGTGGGGCGCCGGGCAGATGGCGTGGACCAAGTGTGTACTCGTCGTCGATGCGGACGAAGTGAATGTGCACGATCAGGAAGCAGTGCTTCGAGCGATGTTCAAGCATGTAGATTACGCTCGTGACATCGAGTTGACACGGGGACCACTGGACATCCTCGATCACGCCGCAGCACGTCGCGGGGCGGGCGGCAAGATCGGCTTTGATGCCACGTCGCACTGGCAGGGCGAGGGCGATGGCGGCGAGCCGCAACCTCGGGATTTCGTCACGATGTCGCAGGCATTTCCCGACGCGGTGATGCCGGAGTGGGGGGTGGGCCGGTGTGCAATCATCTCAACACGTGGAAATGTCGAGGCGGTGCATGCTGCGTTCGATGGATGGAACGGACTGGTGATGGTGCTCGACGAGGGCATCGACCTTTACAACCGGTTGCATGTGTGGTTCCATCTGCTCGCGGGCTTTGATCCGATGCGAGACGTGTCGGTGCGTGGCGATGTCTGCGTGATCGATGCGAGGACCAAGGATGCCAGCCCAAATGGACTCGAGCCTGTTCGAGCGTGGCCACCTTTCCTTGGCTGGACTGAGACTTCAGTGGGAGGCGAGTGAACCCGGGCCATGCCAGCCTTGGTTGGTCTTGGCAACTTCCGGGGGTTTGAGGAAGAAGTAGTACAGATGCCCTTCGTTCTTCTGTTGTCCGGCCAGCAGTTCAGCCATCGGTCCTGCGCCGAGGTAGAGATCGGCCCTTCCAGGCGCGCGAATAGCGCCGCCGGTGTCCTGATCAAACATGAACTGGCTGAACGGATCCGGATCACCCGCAAAGCGAGCGGCGGTCGTATCGACAAGCACGACGCCGCCGCGAGGGAAGATCTGCTTGTCGGTTGCGATCGAACGCCGTGAGGTGACGGGGAAGCCGAGCGAGCCGGCAGGCCAGGAGCCGCCGTCGTATTCCTGAAAGAACACATAAGACTCGTTGGCGTGCATGGCATCTTCGACCGCGGCGGGATGCGTTCGCCAGAGGCGGCGGATCCTCTGCAGGCTTGCCTCGCCCTCGGAGATAAGACCGCGATCGGTCAGTGTCTTGCCGAGGCTTGCGTACTGGCGATCAGTCTTGCCAGCGTACCCGAGATACATCGTGCTGCCGTCATCCATGAGAAGTTTGGCCGATCCGTTGATGTGCACGATATAGGCGTCGAGTGGATTCTCAAGCCAGACGACTTCGGTGCCATCGAGCATGCCGGTGCGTTCAATCTCGCCGCGGGAAGGCCACGGGTCAATCCCACCGTCCGGTCGGCGGCGTCCGAGCGGCTCACCCGATTCCGGATGCGTGATCAGATCGGCGGGTCTGCCGTAGAGCGGTGATTCGAAACCGGTGCGTCGCGTGCGGCTGGCGCGGAAGGTGGGGGAGCAGTAGGCGGTGAACAGCACCGTTCCGTCATCGTCGCAGCCGATTGACTCATAGACATCAAATCGGCGAAGCAGGTCGCTGCGGAAGGCCTCTCCATTCGGTGACGTCTCGCACAAGTCTCGGAATGCCAGGACGCTGGCCCGGGCCTGATCGTGATCGATGTCGCAGCACGGAAACCACTGCAGCGTCGATGGCTTGTCGAACCACGTGATCGACTCGTCGGCCGCATCTCGCAGGAAGAGATCCCTGTCCTTGAACGCCCGATCGATCGCAGTGATCCGCTGCGGATCGATGACCCGCCGCAGCGGTGATTGTCCAGCAGGGAGCGGCCTGGCGTACTTCGTGCCGTGGGTCGTGGCCGGGGTTTCAACCTGCTGTTGCTGGCAGCCGATGGCGGCGAGAGAGGCGACGAGCAGGCTTCCGAATCGGGCTTTCATGGTCATGGTCCGGACTCCATTCCGGGCTTGGGCCGAAGGGCGAAGTGGGGTGGTCATATCACATTGCATCGGCCGGATGAGCACTCGCGGCACAGCACCGGGCTGCGAAAAAACGACTTCAGATCCCGGCGGAGGGTACACTGCCAGCAGGCAATACGACCCGGAGACCCCTCCCATGGCAGACACATCTATCGGCACGATCCTGCTGGCCTTCGGAATGCCAGGTGGCTGGGAATGGGTGGTCATTCTGCTCATCGGCCTGTTGATCTTCGGAAGGCGGCTTCCCGATGTCGGCCGCAGCATCGGAAAGAGCATTGTCGAGTTCAAGCGTGGCGTGAAGGGCATTCACGAGGAAATCGATGCCGAGTCTTCTCGCCCGGCCGCAGACGACCCCGCACAGTTGACCGATGAGACGGGGAAGCGGGTCGAAACCACCGAGGAGATGCCGTCTCGCCACGATGAGGCGGGCACCTGAGCCTCGCTCATATACTGCGTCGTTCCCCGGGCGATTAGTTCAGTTGGCTAGAACGCACGGATCACACCCGTGAGGTCACAGGTTCGAGTCCTGTATCGCCCATTCGTCTGCGGCTTGTCGGAGCCTGCGGCTCCGTCGCCGCTCCCTCATGGGCGATGGTATCGGCCAGAGGCCGACACCCCGCGGGCAGGAGCCGTGTCTTCCTCGCTTCGCTCGGGCGGCGAGTCCTGTATCGCCCATTCGTTTGCGGCAAGTTCTTCGATGGCTCAGCCAAACACCTGTTCCACCGCTGAGTTGTTCTTCTTCTTGCTCTCTTCCGGCCCCTTGCTGTATCCGAGCCAAACTCAAGAATACCCCCAAAGACGATCTTGCTGAGCATCTCCTAAGCCACCTTCAAACCAAGTACTTACAGCCTCTCTTTCAATCTGAATAATCTCTTTGGCCCATCAAGGTTACCGGTCTACAATCGCGGTGTTCGCGCCGGTATCGAGGCTTTTTGGCAACTTCCAATGGCCCCGATGCAACCAAGTGTCAAGATGAGCCGGATCGCGACTTTAATCGCAAGAATCGGCTCCGGAAGGAAGGGGCCCCCTGCGGGGGGGGCAACAGGAGGACGAGTAGAGATGACCCGACCCACAATCGCGGCAGGTATGGCAGCGGGCATGTTCGCGGCCAGTGCAACCCTTGGCGGACTTCAGGGTATTGAAGCCGAATTGACGGCGACCTACGGGCCGGTGACCGTTCCCGGTCATGATGACCCACCGGAGACCTGGACCGGACGCGTCTTCGCCGTGGTCGAAGAGGGTGACAGCCTTCTGGAAGTGTACGGATCAGCTGAGAACAACATGTACTGGGCTGCGGCGAGCCAGTTCTACCAGAACGCGTTCGGAGGTCCGACATCGCTGGACATCGATCCAGCAGACTTTGCGGGGATTCCCGACTTGGCCTACGACAGTTGGATGACGATTGGTGCCGACAGCATGCATGACAACTCGCTGTCGATCGACAACGTCACTTTCAATGCCTTCAATCAGGGGTCGGCACTCTTCGTCAACGACGGGGGGTGGTCTGTGACGCAAGCCAGTGGGCAGGGCTTGGCCGAGCAAGGGCCGGATGGCCAGTGGCGGGTGTTGATCGCCCAGTTGACGGTGTTCGGGCCACCAACCACATCGGTCATCGGGCAGGCCAACTTCCGCGGCACCGGTGCTGATGGCGGCGAGTGGATCGCCGAAGGCGTCTCATTCGAACTCAATTTCATTCCAGCTCCGTCCGCTTTGGCAGTGCTGAGTTTGGGCATGTTGGCTGGTCGCCGACGTCGCCGCTGATTCCGAGGAAGGGAACGACTCATGACGATTCAGATATCAACGGTTATCGCAACGATACCTCTTGTGGTACTGCCCGCCACCGCAGACATCGTGTACGAGGTGCAGGAAATCACCCCGAATGATGTTGCCGAGCATGGCGGCTTCGGTATCGACCTGTCACTCGATGGAGATACGGCCGTGATCGGATCTCCTGGCAACGACTTCCTCGGCCTCGACTCGGGCGTGGGTTGGGTGTTCGTCCGAGGATGCGATGGCGAGTTCGCAGAACTCCAGACGGTCGTCGGGAGCGATACCGGATGGTTCGACGAGTTTGGGTATTCGACGGCTCTCCATGGAGACGTGATGGTTGTCGGTGCGAGATTCCACGATTCGGAGGATGAGATCGACAGCGGCGCGGTCTACGTGTTCGCCCCGGATGACGATGGCACATGGATCGAGACGGCCAAATTGACAGCGCCAAGTCCCGAGATGGGCGCGAGTTTCGGGTGGAATGTTGCGACCGATGGTGACACGATTGTGGTCGGCGCGAACAAAGCGGGCGGCGGCGAAGGGCGCGCCTACGTTTTTGCTCGCGATGGCGACAACTGGATGTTTACGGCCGAACTTGCGGGCAGCGGTATTGATGCAGGCGATCACTTTGGTCGAGCCGTGGGCGTTCATGGAGATACGATTGCGGTCGGCTGCCCCTACTATGCAGCTGGATGCGGGGGGACCGATCTGTGTGGTTCGCTGTTCATCTTTGATCTTGATGGAGGTGTATGGGGGGAGGTTGATCGCTTGACCTCGTCCGATCAGGCGAATGAGGATTACTTCAGTTGGAAGATCTCCATCGACGGTGATCGACTTCTCACGACAAGTATCTATGACGATGACATGGGCTGGCAATCTGGATCCGGCTATGTCTTCGATCGGATCGATGGTGTGTGGACAGAGCAATTCAAACTTGTTCCATCCAACGGCGATGTTCAGGACATGGTGGGACAGTCTTGCCGCCTGCAGGGAGATGTTGCAGTTCTGGGTGGCTGGTATGGGAACGACGACAAGGGAGCAGCGTGGGTCTGGCGAAAAAATGGTTCGGTCTGGAGCGAGGTTGCTGAACTGAACGCGAGCGATGGTCAAACCAGCGACATCTTCGGGCGTTCCATCGGGCTCGATGGCGATTCGGTTCTAATCGGAGCGAATTGGCACGACGTCGATGGTGCTGCTGACGCCGGTGCTGTCTATGCCTTTGATATCAGTGCAGAGAATCTTCCCGAAGGCGCCTGCTGCACCAACGGAACCTGCGCAATTGGCACCAGGGTTCAGTGCGAGCACTTCGGTGGCGTATGGATGGGCGACTGGACGGTCTGCGCCGATGTGAACTGCGACGAGGATTGCGCTGCGGATGTCAACGGTGATGACGATGTTGGAGTTGACGATCTTCTGGAAGTGATCGGTGCTTGGGGACCCTGTCACTGACAACCGCTGGCCTGTTCGTTGTCCGATTGCATGACGGATACCTGATCGCGGGCGACGCGGTACGCTACCCGTACGCAGGCGTCTCAAGCATACAGCACTTCGCGAGTACCTGTGATCAAGGGCAATATGTCGACAGAAGCAAATCGAGGACTGGTCCGAGTTGGCAGCAACTACGCACGGTTGTTGATGACACTCGTTTTCGGGATCATCGTGGCTCCATTACTGGCGCGGTGGCTGGGGGCCGATGCGCTCGGTCTCTACCTGTTCCTGCTTGCCCAAACAGGATTGGCGTCCATTTTTCATCAGGTGATTCAGACCAGCCTGATTCGCGAGTTGGCGGCGGCATGGCATGGCGAGCGGGACTTTGGTGAAGTATGTGATGCGGCTGTGCTGGTCTGCCTCGGGGTGGTTGTTCTGGCGATCGCCGCTTACGGGATACTGATTGCCGTGATCCCGTTTCTCGGGATTGATTCGGTCTTCTGGGCCGCCGCGAGATGGGTGCTTGTTTTTGAATGCATATTTGCGGTTTTCAACGTGTTGTGGACGCCCGCGACGAGCATGTTCGTGGTACGGGAGGAGTTCATTCTTCAGAACTTGTTCGTTGGACTTCGGCGGGCTGACTACCTCATTTCCCTGCTCATTTGCCGTGCTGCTTGGCCGGAGGCGTCTGCCGCCGAAGGGATTATTGTCTTTGCAGGAATCGCGGTCGGGTTGCGTGTGATCCTCGTGACGCTTCCAGCGTTTTGGATGGCGATGCGAGATCGACGGCTCTTCGGGCTGCCTTGGAGGGCCAAGAAGGACTCAATCAGGGCGATCATGGGGACGTTCGGTTGGAACACCTGCACGGTCGTTTCCACCAATCTGCATGACCGGGCGGGGGCGTTCATCATCACGATCTGGTTTGGACTGTTTGGAAGCACAGTCTTCGGCATGGCCACTCGGTTGGTGAGCTATATCCGGATGGTGACCATTGGGATGACCTTTGGAGTCGACGCGGTCAGCGCCCGGCTCGCAGCGAAGTCCGATGGCGGAAAGTCGCTGCAACGCATGCTTCATACGGTATCTCGAATGCACGCATTGATGGCTTGGCCGGCCGCGGTGACGGCGTTTGTATTGGCCGATGAATTGCTTCGGCTGTGGATCGGCAGTTCGCTTGAGGACCCGGAAAAGTACCTCGGCATCATGTCGATGCTGGTGCGAGTTGCGGCGATTGGCTTGGCAGCCCGCGCCATTTCCGACGGCTGGGTTTTTCTGCTGTACGGCGCGGGCTACATCAGCAAGTACGCCAAGATTCTGCTCGGTGGCGGTATACTCGACCCATTGCTCGCGATTGTGCTCGTCACACTGCTTCCCGCTGTGGGTGATGGCGATTCGGCTTGGAGCAACATCGCCGGGGCGTCCTGGGCGGTCACCGTGACGTTTGTGGTCTTCCCCGGCCTCTGGTTGCCGATTCGTGGCGCGAAGATTCTCAAAGTACCGGTATCGATGTTTCTTCTGCCGACCCTGTGGCCGCTCGTTCTGGCCGTCGTTCTGTTTCCACTCTTGATCTGGCCGGAGTGGGTCCCGATATTCCATGCATCAGGTGAGGCGTGGGGACTCCTCGATCTCGCCTTGGGTCTCGTGAGTTATGCCGGTGTGTATGCGTCGTGTTCCTGGATCTTCCTGCTGACCGTCGAGGAGCGAACGCGAATACTGCGAGCCATGCGTGGGAGAGCGTTGGGTATTGTCGCGAAAACCGTAGATAAAACGACTGGGGCTTGACCCCGTATAGTCCGTGCCATGGCCCGCCCCGACCATCCCAATCTGCAGGTTCTCGAACACCCTTTGATTCAAGACAAACTCGCTCGTATTCGAGACCGAGAGACGGATGCGGGCCACTTCCGTTCACTTGTCTCGGAGGTCGCCGGACTCATGGTGTTTCAGGCGAGCCGGGATCTTCCGACTCGGACTGAGAGAGTACAGACGCCGCTTGAGACGGTGCAAGCGTTTCGGCTTGCAGCCCCGGTGACCATCGTGCCGATTCTCCGCGCTGGCATCGGCCTGGCCGATGGTGTGATGTCTCTGATGCCCGAAGCGCGAGTGGGGCACATCGGACTCTACCGCGACGAGGACTCGCTTGAGCCGGTCAGTTACTACTGCAAACTTCCGGATGATGTTGCTGAGGGGCCTGTCTTTCTGGTGGACCCGATGCTCGCCACTGGTGGCTCGGCGGCGGCCGCAGTGAAGGTGCTGCGGGAGCATGGATGCGAGGACATCCGCCTCATCTGCCTCGTGGTGGCACCAGAAGGAGTCAAGACCATGTCGGAGGCCGACCCGCGAGTTCCCATCTTTACAGCCGCCCTCGATCGGCAACTCAATGACCTTGGGTACATCCTTCCGGGACTCGGAGACGCGGGAGACCGCATGTTCGGGACCCGCTGAGGGCCACATCGCCACCGAATAGAATCTCAGACTCCAGAACTCTCTTGCATCCGGGCAGTGCTTGTGATCAAATCGTGACTCGTGCGGCGGGAGTTCCCCCCGAGAGGAGTCACACCATGATCATTCCAACGGCGTTGGTGATATCGGTTCTTGGATTGTCGGCCACAGCGGCACTGGCGGGCGAGCCCCCGGAGGCTGCCTGTTGTCTTGGAAATACGTGTCAGATGTTGACCGAGGAGGTCTGTACATCCAAGGGAGGGACGTGGGTTGCCGATGAAACCTGCGACACCATCACGTGCTCGGCGCCCGGCGTCGGCGCGTGTTGTTTTGTGGGAACCGAGTGCATTATGGTTCCCGAAGAGCATTGCGCGAGCAAGTGACCTTACCCCATTAGTAGGTCCACATTGTATGTGAGAGCA
>JASMMN010000002.1 GCA_030748155.1 Phycisphaerales bacterium | reverse complement strand
TGAAGGCTGCGGCTCGGTTGACGGCGGAGGTATTGATGGGCTGGCGGACCTGATCCATGCTGGGGGTGGCGGCCACCCGCTTCGATTCGTGGAAGCGGAGGAGGGCGTTGTCCCAAGGCAGGTCGAGGAAGTCGAGTACGTCGCGGAGGGTGGGTTTCGGGTCGGCGGCGAGTGTTTCGTACCGAATTTCGAGCATGGGAAGATCAACGACTTCGCTCCAGTGTTTCATGATGCGCTGCTGCTGGGAGATGGCGTGACCGAGATGTTCCAGATCCGCCGTGAATGACATCTGCGATGCAAATGAGTTGCTGTAACACGAAAGCGCGGTGTCCATCGGGTCACGCACGATGTGCAGAACGCGGGCATTTGGAAGGATCATGGAGGCGATGCCGAGGTTGAGGTAGTTCATGGGCAGTTTGTCGACGACGTAGTCTCCAGTGCCGGCGTGTGACTGGATGCGATCGTGGTAGATCGCGGCTGCCTCCTCGACCTGTTCCTGCGGCACCTTCCCGATGTGGCGTGGGAAGTGATTGATCCCACCCATCGCCGTGGCAAGATGTCCCGCAGCATCGGGCATGGCAGGACTCTCGCCGCCGGCATTGACCCTCGGATGCGCTGAGAGGATCTGTTCGGTCAGGGTCGTGCCGCTGCGATACATGCCCACGACAAGGACTGGTATGAACGGTGCGGGCGTGGCCCGTGGGAATACCGGCAGCGTGTCGCTTGTGAAAGTGTCGATCATCGCATCGACCAGTTGCTCGTGGGCCTGCGGATTCCATCGCCCACGGTGCGCAGCGTTGCCCTGCGTCCAGCAGCGGAAGGCGTCATCCGGCCTGCCTGCTTTCTCATAGGCCAGACCGAGTTGCATGGTGATCTGGGAGACGTGGTTGGGCAGTCCCCGCTTGGATGCGAGGTATTTCTCCATCGCCTTGATGGCAGCGGGCCGATCTCCGAGCCGCTGCCGGATACGCGCCCAGGCGGAGACGACCGCGAAGGATGGATCGCCCGCCTCGATGATTGGTTGTAACTGATCTGAGGCATCTTCACTGCGGCCCATCGACTCCAGCGTTTCCGCAAGGCCCGCGTGTGCTGATGGAAGGGATGCGTCCAGTGAAATCGCCGCGAGGAAGCAGGCCTCGGCCTCATCGAGTTTGTTGTTCAATCGGTGCGCTGTGCCGAGTCGGGCATGATGGGAGGCGTCATCTGGTTCCCGGTTGAGGATTTCGATGGCGTATTGGTCGGGCAGTGGAAACGATCCTTTCGACAGATCCGCGTCGGCCAGAGCCGCCAGAATGATGTTGTCATCCGGCTCCAGTTCATGAGCGACCTTGAAGGACTTCGCAGCAGCCGAGGCATCGGCATTGGCCAGTTCCGCCCGTCCTCGGCGATACCAGAGCATGGCATCTTCTGGGAACCGCTTTGTGCCGAGGGTGCTCATCGCCAACGCCGTGGCGTAGTCCTTCTTCAGGACAGCGGCGTCGCTCGCATAGCGGATAAGCCCTGCCGTCGCCCCGCCCGCGTGCGCGAGCCTCATAAGCCCGTCGGTCAGTTCGCCAAGACGGTTCTGCCCGGCGAGCAAGTCGGCCAAGGCTTCTGCAGCGGCGATATCTCGCGGTCGTTTCCGCAGATGCTTCTGCAGCAGGCGCTCCGCCTCGGGGGGAGGAAGCCGGATTGCTTCGCCAACGGCGTCTGTCTTGCCCATGGAGGGCATTGTGGCAACTTTCGCGAGTGTATGTGCGGATGCCAAGACCGTTCTCCGCCCATGGGAGTGTGAAGGGTTCTCTTCACGCAGTCAGATTGAAAGGAGATCAGCATGTTGACACTCACTCAGCGGATCGCGGCGTGCGTGGCGGTCTTGGTACTCGGAGGATCGGTCAGCGGACAGGTCATCGGCCATGGTGGACTTCACTTGGAGAATCCGATGCCATGGGGGCAGCCTGACTGCGACATCTTCTACGTCAGCGCCGATACCAACCTCGGCAACGACAACAACCTCGGGACGATCAACCAGCCCTTTCTGACGATCAATCACGCCATCTGGATGGCGATGCAGGTCAAGCCTGCCGTCGTGGTGGTGCTGCCCGGCATCTACTCGGGCTCAACCAACGGCGAATGGTTCCCCATCATGATGGAAGATGAGGTGTCGCTGCAGGGGTTTGGCGCGACCAATACGGTGCTGAAGTCCGACGAGTGGTCTGATGTGATCGTGTTCCAGGACAATGGAGTCGATGGACTCGAGTTCGACGAGACCTATGTTGATTCGTTGACGCTTACCAACGGGTATGCGGGCGTAGCAATGGTCAGCGAGTTCAACGAAGTGGGTCCGACGATCTCCAACTGTGTGATCGTTGATAATCATCGCGGAATCAGCATGGACACCATCTGGGATCACGCAACGGGCGGCTACATTCGCTTCTTCCCGAGGCTGATCAACGACACGATCGTTCACAACACCATCGGCATCTTTGATATGGGGCATCTGGGCCCAGAAGACGGCAAGGGCGTCGCTGAACCAGCGATTGTCAACTGCACGGTGATGTTCAACTTGGTCTACGACCTTGCCGGTCCCGATAACTCCGACGTCTCTCATTCCGCCTTCCAGACGGTGGACTACAGCATGTTGGCTTCCGGCAACCAGCTGCCCATGTCGTGGGGCTGGGTGAGTCTGATGACTCCCAGCAACACGTTCATCGACTGGGCCAGTTTCGACTACCGACAGCGGCCAGGATCATTGCTTGTGGACGTGGGAACGCTCGATCTCTCGGTCGGCAACGGCAATGAAGCAGAACCCCTGAGCCCGTGCGGCATGGACATCTTCGACTTCGACGAGGAGGGCTACGGCAACCCTCGAATCGAGAGGACGATCGATGTCGGTGCCGACGAGCAGGGTCAGGTGATCATAGCCGGCTACATCCCGCTGACGACGACCTTCGGTACGGATGTCAACGGCACCGTGTACCAGACCGCCACCACCTACCACCTCCCCGATCCAAACCCCGGTTCGCCGTTGGCGACACGAGCCTTCTTCGGGGGGACCGCGATTCAAGACGAACGGACGGCTCCCTTGACCACACCCGGCGCTCGCGCCAACGGGACGATCCCCGAACTCGTGCTGAGCATAGGCTCTGTTTGGATTGACCGAACGACCCTGACGACCATCATGAACACGGCGGGAACCGTCTTCGGCAGCGGCACGCAAGCCACGATTCCGATCGGGTTCTTCTACCAATGGAACGGTCAGGAGATGACGCAAGGTACAAGCGGCGCGGTGAGTCCGCTCTCCAACCTCCAGTCGTTCAGAACATCACCCTGACTCTAGCTCAGTACTGACCCTCTTTCCTTCAACGTCGACTGCGCCACCCTCGGGTGGGGCGGTCGGCGGTTCAGGTCCGCCGCCTTCGGGCGATCAGCGATGCGGCGAGCAGCAGTGCCGTTCCACCGGGTGATGGGGCCGGCGTGCCGGTCAGCCGGTAAGCCAGATTGTCCGGGGCCTCGATGTACGGGCTGAACACGTAGTTGCCGCCCGGACTGACCTGCCAGGCCTGATCGTCGCCGATGCTGCTCGTCGCGACGCCGACCCAGCCATTGTCCGGGTATGGATTCGACATGATGACG
Source organism: Phycisphaerales bacterium (assembly GCA_030748155.1). Classification (GTDB taxonomy): domain Bacteria; phylum Planctomycetota; class Phycisphaerae; order Phycisphaerales; family SM1A02; genus UBA12567. The sequence goes on along the minus strand of JASMMN010000002.1, from coordinate 9,797 downwards.
CTGAGCAGATAGACGCCCGGGTCGGCGGTCAGGGACATCGGCAGCCGGACCAGCCAACCATCGCCGGTCCAATCCTCGATGAAGATCGGATCGCTGTTCTGCGAGAGGATGTCGCCGATCAGGTTGGATGCGGCTGCTTCGAGGTCGCTGTACACGTTGACCTGCCAGTCGGTGATTGCGGCCGGATCTTCGAAGCCGCCCCAGCCGTTCAAGACGAACTCCACACCGTCCACATCGCTCCGCTCCGCAATGGTGACTGCGTCCACAGCGGCAATGTCGCTGGTCTCGGGCAGGACGGGCAGAAAGTGCATGCTGCTGTAGATGTCGCCCGTGAGCGAGTCGCCGGCGTTGTTGCCGATCTGGTCGTACAGGGTGTCACCTGCCGCGGCTGTTGTCAGGGCGGCGAGCAGCAGTGGGAGTGATGAGTGCAGCACGGGGTGGATTCCTTGGAGACGCGGCGACAGGGCGACCGTCCCCATGTCGGGGCAGAAGTGCTGATTCGGCCAGCAGAACAGCCTTGATGCGCAGGACTTGCGCCTGTGGTGATCGGTATCAGTCGAACAGCGAAGGTTTGCCGGGTGGCCGTGGCAGGGTGCGATCACGGTCAACGGACAAGGGGCGACGTGGTGGGATCGATACGCCCTTACGAGACAGTTGCTGACGCATGTCGTCGGAGGCGTAGCAGGCGAGCATCAACTCGATGCCGTGGCCGTAGGGTGGGCAGAGGTCGATGAGTTCGATGGATCCAGGCTGCCGTGGTGGGGCCGGGAGTGCCAGGGCGGTATTGACGAGATAGGTATACAACTCACGGTCACTCAGGTGGTCGGTATGCGTCAGGTACACGCCCCGCTCGGCGAGGGCGAGGATGAGCCGCAGGGTGAGGGCTGCGATCGCTCCCTCGTCGGCGTCTTCCAGAGACGGCAGTTGGACGCCCTCATCGCGGAGCCGGTCCATCCACGTGGGGGCGGTGTCCGGAGTCCAGTCGCGGGCGGTTTGAATCCACTGAAGCAGTTCAGTCTGTCCAATCCAGTACTTCAGACCGGAATTGCCCGCGACCGGGCGTGGTTGTGTCTGATGTGGGCGATTGGTCTGGTGCATGATCATTCGGGTCCCTCCATGTTGTGGGGGACCGTAGTTCAGAAGAAGCGAGGTTTCGGGAAGTGCTGCCAAAACGCGGCACCGATTCGAAACGCGGTTGGTGTAGGCTGCCGTTCATGCGTTCTGTTCTGCTCAACTTGCTGATCGCGTTGACTTTTGGATGCGCCCCGGTGCTGCGCGGTCCGCTTGACTCGGCAAACCCGGAGCCAGCCAAAGCGACGCTGGATCACGGATACGCCCTGCTGTATCAGGTGCTGCACGATGAGTCGTCGGTGACGCTGCTGTTCGGAGTCAAGCATGCTTCGGAACCCATTGAGACGCTCGTCAGGCGGATCGGTGACGCGGCGGCCAACGGCGAGGCGGCAATCCGCAGCATGGCGGAATCACCGCCTCCCATCGACTGGAAGAAGAACGGGTTGCCACTCATAGAAGTGAGTGCTCGCAATCACATCGTCAATGAGCAGGTGGCGGCGTTTCTTTTCGCTGGCGATTCCTTCGAGGTTCAATTGCTGCTCACACAGCAGAAGGCGTGCAGTTACATTTCGGCGCTGGCGGTGAGCCTGGCTGCGGCGGACATCAACGCGAGCCGCTCGGCGATGCTTACGACTCTGGCCCGCCAGTTCGCCGGCTTCGACGCCGACCTTCGTGACCACCTGCGGGTCAATCAACCGAGTTCGTCAAACAGGGGGTCGTAGTGCACGTGGCCGTGGCAGACTGAAAGGGCATCGACGCGGAGGGCCATGGCTTGGAAGGCGGGGCCATCGGTATAGTGGCTTCGGAGGTTGAAGTCAGATGCGGGCCTGAATCCGAAGCGACCGTAGTAGGCGGGATCGCCGAGCAAGACGAGTCCGGCAAGCCCGTCCTCGCGTGAGGCTTCGATGATGGCCTCCATGAGGGCCGCCCCGATACCGCGCCGCTGATGGTCCGGCAGCACACCGACGGGGGCTAGGCCCGCTACGATCGACTCATCCTGATGTTCTACTCGAACGAGGCTGCTCGCGACGTGGCCGAGTATCTGCTCATGGTCAGTCGCGACCAGCGAACACTGGAGCGATCCGTCGCGGCGAAGCGCGTCAACGAGGCCTGCTTCGTCCTTGGAGTCGAAGGCTGCCTCATGCACGGTGCGGATACCAGCGACATCGCTCGGGCGTTCGGATCTGAGAATCACGTGGCTTCACCTTCCTCTCTTCGGCCGGTCAAGTACCACGTGGGCATGGACCCCTTACCTTTGATCTCCGCCTCGCCGCGGGCCTCAAACCGGTAGTCATCCTGAAGTCGAACGCGAACCGCATCTGAAACTTGTATGTGACCCGGCTCGCTGGACGATTCCATCCGGCTTGCGATGTTCACGACATCGCCCCACAGGTCGTAGGAGAACTTGGTCGTGCCGACGATGCCCGCGACGACCGTGCCTGTATGGATGCCGGTTCGCATGGCGATGTCCCGACCGGATCGCTCGGCGTAGTCGTTGATCGCGTGTTGCATGTCCAACGCAAACGCGGCGATCTGCTGGGCGTGCGTGGAACTGCGGTCAGGCACGCCAGCGCATACCATGTAGCAGTCGCCGATCGTCTTGATCTTCTCGACGCCATGTTTGATTGCCAGTTCATCGAGAAGACCGAACACTTCGTTGAGCATGTCTACGACCTGTTTGGCACCCACGCGGGCACTCATCTCAGTGAAGCCGACAATGTCGCTGAACAGCACCGATACTTCCGGAAATGCGTCCGCAATGTCTTCTTCTCCACTCTTGAGTCGATCGGCGATGGAAGCGGGCAGCACGTTGAGCAGCAGATGTTCGCTCCGCTGTCGCTCCTCCTCAAGCGATTCGGTCTGTTTGGCGAGCTCTGCGTGAGCCGATTCGACTTCGCCCACATGGCGATCGACCGAAGCGACCATGGCATCGAAGGTCTGTCCAAATGCGGCCATCTCGTTGGCGCCGGTGATGCCGGCGCGGGCGGTCATGTCGCCTGAGGCGACCTTCTTCGCAGTCTCGCACAACTGTTCGATCGGGTGCAGCAGCATCTTTCGAATCAGCAGAATGGACACGAACGTGCTGAGTAGCAGGCAGCTCGCCGCGACGATGTCGAGTACCTTCAACATGTGCTCCCGGTCGTTGATCGCAGCGACTTCGGCATGCGTCCGCTGCTCGATCATTTTCATGAACTCGCCGATGGGGGTCATGATCTCGGCTTTTGCGGCGTGGTAGGTCTTTCCATACACCTGTGAGATGGCGAGGTCCCGGTCCGGTGTCCCTTCAACCGTGAATGCACCGCTGTGGTCGAGAAAGCGACCCTTGACGGCGTTCATTGCGACGTTCTCAAGTTGAACGAGCGTGTCCGAGCGATTCTGGGCTTCGGCCAGTGTGTCGAACTCCGCGTTGGTGAAACCAGCATCGAGCATGCGGCTGCGGAGTGAGATCGGCGGCCCATCCGGCCAGTCCTTGCCGAGTCCAGCACCCACGAGATCCCAGTAGATGCCTTCGTAGCCTTCAGGTCGAGGTGCTTTGCCGTCCCGGATCGCGAGAATGCGGCGGAAATACTGCTCATACCGCTCTTCGCCGGTGGCGACGAAGGTACGGGCGAAGCGTGTGAGGTCGTCGGAGGATTGCCTGAGTTCGTCTGCGAGTTGATAGGAGGTGAACCGACGCTCTTCCGCGGCCTCCGCCTCCTGTTGTGTCTGCTGCATGGCGATCGCGAGGCCGATGAGTACCGCAACAAGCGCAAGTTGCGCGGCCAGCAATAGGATCAGGATGGTGCGAACGCGCATGGGAATGGGACTCAGCAACTCTGCTCGATGGTTTGGATGATTCGGTCGGGCATGTCACCGGGCGGGCTTTTCTTGATGGCTCTGGCGACACTTCGGAAGGAAGACCTGTCCTTGAAAGGGTTCAGCATGGTTTTCTGTACCAAACCGGCATCCTCATTGCAGCAGAATCGCCGGTCGAGCCCGAAGAACATATCGCCGTGCCGCTGCATCAACCGCTGCACGGTATCCGACGGATTTGAGCCGGGTCGTGGGTCGGCGGTAGGGGATGTGGTGGCCATGGTGGTGCTGGATCCATGCTATCACCGGCGGCTAGAGCAGCCATCGGCGGGAATGCGGAGTACCATGGAACTTCCTTGGGAAGATTCCTTGAGAAGAATTGAACGGAAGGCTCCTCAGCAACCCCGCACTGCGAACAGGGGACACAGAAATGGAGCCATGGGAGAAGGCACATGTTTCTACGGATGATCTACGACGATTCGCTCGCTCAGGCCGCCTATCTGATCGGATGCCAAGCCACCGGAGAGGCCATCATCTTCGATCCTGAGCGAGATGTGGATCGCTACATCGACTTGGCTCGGGCCCATGGACTCGTCATTGTGGCGTCTGCCGAGACGCATATCCACGCCGACTTCCTTTCTGGCTCACGTGAACTCGCCGAGAAGATCGGCACCACGGTCTACGTGTCCGACGAGGGTGATGCCGATTGGAAGTATGGATGGTTGCATGATCGCGCAGGCGGCGGCACCTACGAGCATCAACTGCTCAAGCATGGAGATACGTTCAAGGTCGGCAACATCGCATTCCGTGTTGTTCATACGCCGGGGCACACGCCCGAGCATCTCTCTTACGAAGTGACCGACCTTGGAGGTGGCGCGAGTGACCCGATGGGCATCATCACGGGCGACTTCGTGTTCGTCGGCGATCTCGGTCGTCCCGATCTGTTGGAGACCGCAGCTGGGTATGCCGGAACCAAGGAAGCCGGGGCCCGGACACTCGGTCGATCGGCCAAGGCGTTTCTAGAACTGCCTGATCATTGGCAGGTGTGGCCTGCCCACGGCAGCGGCACCGCCTGTGGCAAGGCGCTCGCCGCAGTCCCTCAGAGTACGATCGGATACGAAAAACGGTACAACCCGGCACTCATCGCCGCGCCGGATGAAGCTGCCTTTGTCGAGTTCATTCTCGCTGGCCAGCCCGACCCGCCGTACTACTTCGCCCGCATGAAGCGGGACAATCGCGACGGTGTTCCGCTGCTTGGCGAACTGCCCCAGCCAGCGCACTACACGGCCGAGCAACTCACGGCCGTGGACACCAAGAAGGTCGCGATCATTGACACCCGGGTTTGGGACACGTTTCGCCGGGGACACATCGCCGGCTGCCTCAAGCCGCTCGGCGGCGTCGGGTTTCTGTCCAGCATGGGATCGTTCATCACGCCCGAAGAGGACATTGTGTTGATCGTGGAGCGGGACCGACTCGAAGAGACGATCCGTCAACTCGTTCGGATCGGGCTCGATCGCATTGTCGGGTGGACCAGCCCCTCGACGCTCGCCGTGGCCTTGGAGTCGATCGGTGGCGGCGCGGTGATCGACGAAGTGCCGCCAGGCGACGTACCTGCGATGCGAGATGCGGGCGCGGTCCTGCTCGATGTCCGCACCAGCAGTGAGTGTGCCGAGGGTATGGTCGATGGAGCGGTCAACATCCCATACACGCGGCTGCTCTCCCGCATGGATGAGCTTCCCGAGGGCGAGCCAGTCATCATCAACTGCAAGGGTGGTGGTCGATCAGCCGCGGCTTGCACCATGCTCGCGCGGTCGGGCCGCAGTGTCGCGAATCTTGAGGGAGGGTACGACGGGTGGATCGCCGCTGTAGATGAGCAATCGTCTTCCTCGCCGCAAACCGCATCCTGACCGAGTTCAATCACCTGACGAATCGGAGAGAAGTGGTGGCGCAGCCGGTTTCTTGCGGAACGGCACTGCTTCTGTCAGGTGCGGCGGCGGACCGATCTTTGCGGGTCTGACCGATACGTATGGTTTGGCGATGTTGCTTCTACGGAAGCGTTGGAATTGCAGATCAGCGGTCAAGGCGTCCGGTGCAGGATTGCCCGCCGCTCCTGAAAGAGGCATCAATGCCGCTCATACGCGATACTTCGTCATATGGATGAAGCGGGTCGGCTCGTGCCACGTCAAACTGTTGCCGCCACAATTGCGAACTGGATTGCCTGGGGTGCTGCCACCCTGTTCGTTACCTATCAATTGGCGGTGCAGAATTCGATCGGCGCGATGCAGAACGTCATGGAGACTGATCTGTCGCTGAGCGCGATGCAGATCACGGTTGTCTCGGCCTCCTTTCTATTCGTCTATGCGGTGATGCAGATTCCGGCGGGCCTGCTGCTCGATCGGTTTCGTCCTCGACGCCTGCTACCGCCGATGGCGTTGGGTGTAGCGGCATCGGCGTGGTTGTTGTCTGGTGCCGATGGATTCTGGTCCGCGGTGCTCGCTCGCTCGCTGATGGGCGCCTTCGCGGCCTTTGCCTTTCCGGGGGCTGGTCTGGTATCGCGGCGGCGGCTGCCACTTGGCCAATTTGCGATGGCGATGGGGCTGGTCGATATGGCTTTCGGTGCAGGCGGTCTTCTTGGAGATGCGGGCGTGAATGCCCTGCTGAGCATTCAGTCGTGGCGAGGGATCATGGTGGACTTCGCATTGCTCGGAGCCTTGGTTGCACTGCTGTGCTGGCTCTTCATTGGATCGACCACCAGTCGTGGCGAGACAGCGACAGGCGAGGCTCGTTCCAAGACTCTGAGGCAGTCCCTCCGAGAGGTCCTGGCCGTTCGACAGGTTCGGCTGGCCTGCGTTGTGGCTTCGGCGATGATGGCGATGCTGTTCGGATTCGGCGGACTGTGGGATGTGCCACTGGAACAGGGATATGGGTACACCCACTCCGAAGCGATCTGGCTCAACTCATGGCTGTTTATCGGTGTGACGGTCACGCCGCCCTTGATCGGATGGGCGGCCGATCGGTGGCGGATTCGCAGACCGATTCTGCTTGGTGGTCAGATGGTGGCCTTGATTGCGTTGCTCGGCATCTTGGGGATCAATACGGAGGTTCCATTCTGGTTTGCGGCAGGCAACTTGGCGCTGCTCGGAATTGGGATCAGCGTGACGGTTCTCACTTTCCCGATTGCCTGCGATGCCGTGGAGCCAGCCAACGCGGGCGCGGCGATTGGCATAGTCAACGCCTCAGGTCTTCTATCAGCGGCGGTATTTCAGATTCTGCCGGGTGTCCTGTTGGCGGTCTTCAACAGCCATTCGCTCACAGCAATGAGGATCGTCTTCGGCGTATTCGTGGTCATTGTTGTCATCGGCATGCTCGCGACTTACTTGATGGACCGGTGTCCCTCGCGGTCGCGCTGATACGATCCGCGACCTCGCCTTTGGGCTGGCGGGCTGATTTCAAACGGAGCACTTCTCGGATGGAATGTGGCTTGATTGGATTGCAGGGTGTCGGCAAGACCACGCTCTTTCAGGCACTGACGGCCCACGCCGTGCCGGTGCAGGTGGGTTCGATGAAGCCCAACATCGGCATAGCAGTACTGCCGGATCCGCGGCTTGGGCGGATCGCCGAGTTCATTCCACCCGAGAAGATCATCTCCGCGACAGTGCAGGTCGTGGACATCCCGGGCGTCCCATCCGGTGGTGGCGCATCGAACCTGAATCAAGTGCTGTCGCACATTCGCACTGTCGATGCGATCGTGCACGTGGTGAACTGCTGGGATGAGCGGGACACCGCTTCAGACCTCGCCTCGATGGAGGCCGAACTGATTGTGGCGGACCTGGTCGTCGCGGAGGGTGCCGTTGACAAGGCCGCGCGGGCTACGCGGAGCGGCGACGCCGATGCCAAGAAACGACTGTCCGTGCTGGATCGGGTGCAGACGCTTCTGAGCGACGAGCGGCCGGTCCGATCCGGCAATTGGGATGAGGGAGAACGAACCACTTTGAAGTCCTACGGGTTCATGTCCGCCAAGCCGGTCTTGTTGGTCGCCAACGTCGGTGAAGACGATGTGGAGGGACAATCCAAGGCAGCTAGGGCGGTGCAGGCGGCGGATGCAAATGCGGTCACCGTATGCGCCACGATCGAGTCGGAGATCTCAGAAATGGAACCGGCCGACCGGGCGGACATGCTTGCGTCGATGCGCATCGAGCGTCCTGCGATCGGTGTTCTTGCTGCTGCCATGAACGAGGTGCTCGGCTTGTCGACCTTTTACACGGCGGGCGAGAAGGAAGTCCGCGCCTGGTCGATTCCCCGCGAAGCCTCCGCCCCGGAGGCGGCCGGAACGATTCACAGCGACATTCAGCGGGGGTTCATTCGGGCCGAGTGCTATCACTGCGATGATCTGTTCGAACTCAAGAGCGAGAAGGCGATCAAGGAGGCGGGCAAACTTCGCAGTGAGGGGAAGGGATATGCGATGCAGGATGGGGATGTGGTACACTTTCTATTTAATGTGTGATTGTGCAGATCCCCAGAAAGCACATCTGCCACTGCGGGTTCACGAAGAATTGGTAGCATTTGGACACTTGCGGTTTCTAGAATTCATGGAGACACGATATGAATTGCAAACTCCTGTTTACTTTGGCAATGAGTATGGTTCTATTGGTTGGTTGTGAGGGCAGCGAATCAGAGGAGGACAGCAAGCCAGAGGTTACTGAAAGTAAATCAGAGGTTAAATATTACAGGTTGCATCGACTCTGTATGTCATCAGATGCTTCGGTATCTCAAGTTCAGGAGTTCTTGGATCTCGGCGGTGATGTCAACAAGGAGAGTTTTGACGGCAGGACTATGCTGGAGGCGGCAGCGAGAGACAACGACAGTCCCGAAGTGATCTCGGTGCTGCTCAATGCAGGTGCTGATGTCAATGGGAGGGATGGAAGTGACTTGGTTCCGCTGGTGTTGGCAGCGAGATTCAACGACAGCATCGAAGTGATCTCAGTGCTGCTCAAGGAGGGTGCTGATGCCAATGTGAGGACTAAACGTGGCGAGACTCCGCTGATGGCGGCAGCGATGGACAACACCAGCTCCGAAGTGATCTCAGTGCTGATCGAGGCAGGTGCTGATGTCAAGGCGCCGAATCATCATGATGGCCATACTCCTCTGATGTTGGCAGCAAAACACAACACCAATCCAGAAGTGATCTCGGTGATGCTCGAGGCAGGTGCTGATGTCAAAGCGCCGAATCATCATGATGGCAAGACTCCGCTAATGTTGGCGTCGCAATACAACAGCAACCCCGAAGTGATCTCAGTGCTGCTCGAGGCGGGTGCTGATGCCAATAAGAAAGACAACAGTGGAAGGAATGCTCGGGATTACGCAGGGATTAACGAGCATCTTAAAGGCACTCCGGTGCTTAGGGAACTGCAGAAACCAGCCAATCCGTGATTCCCTAACTCCCACCAATCAAACCACACACTCGCCCCCTCTGCACATCGCAGGGGGGTCGTTCTTTGGTTCCAGAGAGCGTTGTGCATGGCGAGGCGAAACTTCGATCGGCAGTCGGTGGAGGCGGTCAGCCCTTGATGCGGAACCATCGATATCATGTCTCGCTTCCCGGGCTGGATCAGGCCCTCAATTAGGAGATCGAGATGAAGATGTTTGCTCTGCTTGCTGTGACCGCCTTGGTGGGTGTTGGGTGTCAGTCCGGACCGAAGCCCGCGCCGGGGATGGCCAATGCAGGATGCCCGTTCACAGGGAACCCGGTTGGAGGGGGAGCGGCGACGGCCGAGTTTGGGGGGAAGACGGTCGGGTTCTGCTGTCCTGGGTGCAAGGTTCGGTGGGATGGCTGGTCGGATGAGCAGAAAGCCAAGTTTGTGAATGCTCAGTAGGGGAAGTGCGGGCTGAGTGGGGGATCGCAGCGGCTCTGGGGCCGCTGCCCTGTTTTCAGG
>JASMMN010000001.1 GCA_030748155.1 Phycisphaerales bacterium | reverse complement strand
GAAGTGCTTGGACATCTTCGGCGTCGAACCCTTGAGTTCGCCCGCCATCACCTCACCGGTCGAACCGTCGATCGAGAACATGTCCTTCGGGCCGAACGACCGCTTTCCGATGCGAACCTTGCGGCCCTTCTCGTCGATCTCCAGTTCACCAGCACCCGCCACGCAGCACTTGCCCCAACCACGGGCGACGACCGCCGCGTGCGAGGTCATGCCGCCTGTGCTGGTGAGAATGCCGACGGCGTGGTGCATGCCCTCGACGTCCTCGGGCGAGGTCTCGCGGCGGACCAGAATGACATCTTCACCGGCCTGTGTGCGCTCTGTCGCCTCTTCTGCACTGAAAGCAAGCGTGCCACACGAAGCACCGGGTGAAGCCGGCAGGCCGCGGGCGATGATGTCGGCACCCTTCTTGTCCTTGGCGGAGTAACTCGGCAGGAGCAACTGTACGAGATCGCCGGCGGGTACTCGCATGAGCGCCTCGTCACGGCTGATCAGCCGCTCGTCAACCATGTCAACAGCAATCCGCACGGCGGCCGCGGCGGTTCGCTTTCCCCTTCGCGTTTGAAGCATCCAAAGGTTGCCCCGCTCGATCGTGAACTCGATGTCCTGCACATCGCGGTAGTGCTTCTCGAGTTTCGAGCGGATCTTCATGAGTTGGTCGAAGACGGATGTGTTCCACTTGGTCATCTGCTTGACCGGCTGCGGCGTGCGGATGCCAGCGACGACGTCTTCGCCCTGCGCATTGATGAGGAACTCGCCGTAGAACTCATTCTTGCCGGTGGACGGATCGCGGGTAAAGGCAACGCCGGTCCCCGAGTCGGCACCCATGTTGCCGAAGACCATCGTCTGCACGTTGACGGCCGTTCCGGCGAGGCCCGTGATCTCGTTGATCTGGCGATAGGCGATCGCCTTACCGGATGACCACGAACGGAACACCGCTTCAATCGAGTGCTGCAACTGCTCGTAGGGATCCTGCGGGAAGTCGATCTTCGCGTACGTGCGGAAGACGTTCTCGTACCGGGCGCAGAGGTCTTCTAGTCCACCCACCGGCACGTCGGTGTCCTCGGTCACGCCGCACTTCCTCTTGACCGCATCGAACTCGGACTCGAAATGATGGTGGTCGATCTCGAAGACGACGCTTCCGAACATGTTGATGAGGCGGCGGTAGGCGTCGAATGCGAATCGGCGGTTGCCGGTGAGTTCCGCGAGTCCCTCGACCGACTCGTCGTTGAGCCCGAGGTTGAGAACTGTTTCCATCATGCCCGGCATCGACTCCGCAGCGCCGCTGCGGACGCTCACGAGCAGCGGATCGCTCGTGGACCCGAACTTCTTCCCGGTTTCCTGCTCGAGTCGCCTCACGGCCGTCTTGACTTGCGACATGAGACCGTCAGGCAGGCGGTTGCTGCGGTCGTTGTAGGCCTTGCAGGTCTCCGTCGTGATGGTGAACCCCGGAGGCACGGGCAAGCCGATCGATGTCATTTCAGCAAGGTTGGCTCCCTTGCCGCCGAGAAGGAACTTTTTGGATGCGTTGCCATCCGTCTTGGTGCGGCCGAAGGCATAGATCATCCGAGGAGTGGAAGTCTTCTTCTTCACGGGGTTCACGGGGCGTTTCATCCTAGTAGTGGGCATCGGAGAGGAACTCCTGCAGGCTCGTGCGTGCTTCAAAGAGGGGGCAGTGTACCGCTCATGAGATTCGGACATTGAGGACCTATCATTGCGGCATGGAATGGCAACGCTGCCCCGAACTCGACGAACGCACGCCGCTCTCGCTCATGGCGGCATGGCCGCGCGGCACACCGCTGGCGATGCTGCACACCAATCCGGCGGATGTTTCGGGGCGATGGTCGGTGCTGGGCGTGCCCTCGGGTCACATCGAGGCGAACGCAACAAGTGGAACATGGCACGGACCAAGCGACTTGGAACTCCAGAAAGCCGCTTCTCTGGGCGCTTTGGCGGCGATCGATGGGATCGATGCCCGCCGAATGACCGCCATGCTCCACGCAGAGACGCCGCCCTTCGCCGGTTGGATCGCCTGCCTGCACTACGAACTCGGCGAGGTGCTGGAGCCCGCCGTCTGCCCCGCCGCGGGCCAAGGCACGACCCCCCTCGTCACGCTGCTGTGGTGCCCGGATGCCCTGCTGCATGATCGCCTGACCGGGCAATGGTGGTCTGCGGGGAATCCGCCGACCCCGGCTTCCACGTCCCTGCTGAGAGCAGAAATGTCGGTTCTGAGCACATTCATCAGCACGCCACCGAGCGCCGACTGGTCCGCCGCAGTCGCCCGCGGAGTCGAGTACATCAAGGATGGCGACATCTTTCAGGTCAACCTCACGCGGCGCCTGCAGGTCGACGTCTGCGGCGATGGTCGCCACTTCGGTCACGCGGCACTGAGTGAACCGCAAACCGCGTATGGAGCGTACATCGAAATCCCGGACACCGATCAGACCATCATCAGCCTCAGCCCGGAGTTGTTCATCTCGGTAGATGCCTGCGGGACCATCATGAGTCGACCCATCAAAGGAACCTTGCCAGCGGCTGAACCGGCCGCGGGACTGCGTGAATCGGCCAAGGATGCAGCGGAACTGCACATGATCGTCGACCTCATGCGAAATGACCTCGGGCGGGTATGCGAAATGGGAAGCGTACGGGTGCCGTGTCCTCGGCGCATCGAGACGCATCCAACCGTACATCACGGCGTCGGTGAAATCGTCGGAACACTTCGCCAAGACGTATCGCTGGTTGAGTTGCTCGCAGCGACCTTCCCGGCAGGCTCGATTACAGGTGCCCCGAAGATCCGCGCCATGCAGATCGCCCGTGAACTCGAACCTGTTTCACGCGGTCTCTACTGCGGCGCCGTGGGCATGCTCGGCCCGGGACGGCAAGCAACCTTCTCGGTCGCAATACGAACCGCGGTCATCGAAGATGGCGTGTTGACCTATGGGGTTGGCTGCGGCATTGTTGCCGACTCCGACCCGCACGCGGAACTGGTCGAATCAGAAACGAAGGCGCAGGTGCTGTGGCAGACGCTCAGCCGGCCTTGCGGAAGGTCATTTGCCGCTGCTGCAGGCCCGCAATCGCTCGCATGATCTGTCTGGCCACGACCTGGCGGTGCGAGGGATTCACAGAGAAGTCGAAGCACATACCGCAGTACAGTGATCGATCGCTGCGCATGTGGCGATGGGCTACTCGGGCTGCTGCACGAATGGGCGTCTGCACCGACGGGGGCAACTCGAACCGCATCCACCACATGGCATGGCGGCCGATCATGCCGGCGTCTTCGACGCCGACCGCAAGCCCCAGTCCGCCGCCGCCGAGATTCACGATTCGACTGCTGTATTCCGGCCCGAGTGTGGGCATCAGATCGTCGTCGATCTCCAGATCGAGCGAATCCGTATTCGTTCCGTCGAGTTCCCGCTGGAAGTCCACCGCGGTGAGCCGCTCAGCAGCGATGACCGAACTCGGATCGAGCAGTGGCCAGAGACGCACGTTGGGCAATTGCAGATCGGCCGTGTCGATGCGGTAATCGCGGCGACGCTGGCACCGCTCGACCGACCGCGGCGCGGCCAATCTCAAACCGGGCAGGCCGCCGGGCGATGTGCCTGCATCGGGGCCAAGGCAGTGCGTGTGGAACATCCATCGATTCTGGCCGATCGCCATGATGGCGACAAGTTCCAGACCCTCGGCAAACTCCACCGCATGGCCGAGCGAGACAGGTGTCTCAACGCGGATCGTGCTGTGATCGACGGCGACCAGCCTGGCGCGGAACAGGAGATCTCCACGGGGGGCATCACACTGTGTCTGACCAGGCGGACGAACCGCCAGTTCGATGGAACCGCGTCGGTCGCAGATCTGCTGTAGACATTGCCGCCATCCGGCGGTGCGGGCGCGTTGTGCTGGCATGAGTGGTGGATCCCTCCTGAAAGCAACCGTGGGGCGATGAAGGCCCCGGGATTCCACCCTGTGCATCGACCCGGACCAGAGGAGGCTGAAGTGTGAACCAGCGTGATCACGCTCGGACTGAGCGGGCAGGCGTTGCAGACCGCAGAATCAGAACGCCAGCCTCGGGACGGTGTGTGGGCGGCTCGAAACCGGCCAGCCGGGCGGCCAGACGCAACGCGCCAGCGGTCCAGAGCCGCATCGGCTGTTCGCCCTCACGGAATGTCGGATCATCGACATCAACATCGGAAGCCTCGCGGATGACCATGACCGCATCATCTCGAGCCCATACCAGTTGCATGTCCGCCTCATTCGCAACTCCATTGAGCCAGAAACCGTCGACCAACTCAGGCCAGAGGTTCTGAGGAATGTCATCCAGCACGAGCGTGCCCTCGCTGTTGAGGAGCGTCCGCCAGTGCCTCATCGCCGCCACGGCCATGTCCACGTCCCAGAGCAGGCAAAAGGTGTTGCCAAGACACAGAATGTGGTCGAATTGTCCCTCTTCCAGCGGCGGCTGCTTCATGTCGGCCTCTACCAGTTCGACCCGCTCGCAGACTTCGTTGCACCTGGCAAGAGCCGCGGGATCTTGATCGAGCGCGACATACCGGCTCGCTATGGGAGACACCTCGCCCGCCACGCGACCAGTGCCGCAGCCAAGGTCCAGAACGCACCGGCCACTGCACTCGGTTCGCAGCCACGCGAGCTGCCGATCACTGCGTTCCTGCTCGTGTGGAGCCGAAGCGTCAATCTCGTCTCGGCTGCTCATGGTGTCCCTCCGAGCAAATCACGGAGCGCCGCGAGATCCAGCTTGGTTTGCCCACGAACATCTGCGTCTGGTATCCGCCCGCCGTACAGAATGGAATAGAAACTTGTGACGATGCGGCGAGCAACCTCGGCCACATCCGGTCGGCTCGCCGCAATCACGCCGCACCAGGACAGCGGCGGCAAGTGTTCGGGTTTCTCCAACCCGCTGCGTCCGAGCAGATCGAGCAGCTCGCGGTACGAGGCGATGGTCCGATTCATCTCGCCTCTGGTATTCCACATCGGCACGCCGATCCGCTGTCGAAACCGCACGCGGGACCGCCACGCCCTGACGATCAGCAGCAGTGTGATGACAAAAAGAGCCACTGCTGAAAGCGTGTAGATCGAACCCATGCGACCAAAGCCGAACGCTCTGTCGATCTGCTGGAATCGGCGGACCGTCCATGAGCGAATCTGCTCGAACACACCGACCGGTCCGGGAAGCGCCTGCTCGGCCAATTCATCCTGAATCCTCGCATTGAAGCCGAGGATGTTGATCCGCCACCACAACTCGACTTGCTTGTAGTAGTCGCCGATGAAGGCAAGCACACCACCACCCGCCTTGACTCGATCGACACGCCCCAGTACCGCAGGATCAAACCGTGTCCAGTGATCTCGTGCGATTCGCACTTCCGCCCAAGCATGTGCGTCACGATCCTTGATGATGTAGTGACGACCCCCAAGTTCTTCGGGCTGCGCCATGAAGCCCGTCACGATACGGGCCTCCAAACCGAGTGATTGGGCCATCGACACATATGCGGCTGCGAAGTACTCACAATGGCCCAATGGTTCGGCCAAGAGGAACCGCTCGATGGGGTCCATATACCGAACCTCGACGCCGCGGCCGATGCGACTGAGATCCAACGTATAGGTGAACCTCGATGATTGAAGATATGCAAGCAAG